>JAEXKM010000128.1 GCA_023445705.1 Pseudomonadota bacterium | reverse complement strand
GTCTTTTTTCGAACCCTCCGGAACCCTCCGGAAAACTCGAAAATCGGTCGACACCCAACCTCACTACACCGGCAAAACTCAAGGAAATCCAAAGGACTTCTTCAGTTCTACCCGGCGGCGATCCGTCGGGGAGGCGGCTATCTAGAGGGCCGCCCCGGCCCCGTCAACCAGACTTTTCAGTCTTTTTCGAAGCGTCGGACCGTAATCCAATTCAACGAAAAACCACCGCCGGACCTAATATAGTCAGGCCCGAATTAACTTCGCGGCGATTGGCTGGTTCTCGATACGGCCACCTTTCCTTCAACTGCCCGACCCCGAAGGATCTTCTTGTCGTCGTCTCGGCGGCGCCGCGTCGAGGAGCGGCTATCTAGGGGGCGGCTCGTTCGGAGTCAACCGCCTCGTGACGATCGGATGACGATATTTGCCGAACGGCGGCCCGCTGCCGGCTGCTACAGGGCGTGCGGACAACGCCTATACGCTCGCGCCATCTTGTCGAAAGCCTCGCCGCAGCCTTTAAGAGGCAAGTGTAGGAGACTGTTACGGAATGCTGTCGCAAAAGGCCCGATACGCTCTTCGCGCGCTCGTCGAACTCGCGCGCGCCGATGGAGCCCAGGTTACCTCTGGAGAACTCGCCACGCGCGCGGACGCGCCGCGCAAGTTTCTCGAGGCGATCCTGCTGGAGCTGGCGCGCAATCGCATTGTGGTCAGCCGGCGCGGGAAATTCGGCGGCTACACCCTGGCCCGTCCCGCAGCGGAAATCAGCTTCGCCGAGGTGATCCGAGTCATCGATGGCCCCCTCGCCCTGGCGCCCTGCGTCAGCCGCCTTTCCTTCCGCAAGTGCGAGGACTGTCCAGATCTGGCGACCTGCTCGCTACGGGAAGCGCTGCTCAAGGCGCGCGACGCGACTTCGGAAGTTCTGGAAGGCTACAGCCTGGCCAGCGCCGCTTCGTCCGCCGGGGCGGAAGTCTTTCAGCTCTAACCAGTGGCGATATAGGCCTTGAGGTTGTCAGCCTCGGCCTCGACCTCGGAGATCTTCCACTTCACTAGGTCACCGATCGACACGATTCCCACCAAGCGCTCATGCTCGCACACCGGAAGGTGGCGGACCCGGCGGTCGGTCATGCGGCTGAGAAGCGAATCGACGCTCTCTGCCGGCTCGGCGAAGATCACGTCCTCGGTCATGAACGCGGAAACCGGTTTCGCCAGGGCCGCGCCCGCCTCCTTGGCCATGGCGCGAACCAGATCCCGCTCGGAGATGATTCCCACCACGCGCTCGCCATCGAGCACCACCATGGCGCCGACCTTACGCGAGTGAAGCAAGGCGCAGGCCGCGCCGACGGTTTCCTGGGGGCCGACCGTGAACACCAGGTCGCCCTTGGCCTTTAGGATCTGAGACACCAGCATCTGGCTGTTCTCCCTTTCGCCCAGAGAGAAACCGTCGCGCAGGATGCCTTGAAAATCAACGCTCTCGCGAAAACGTCAGGCGCGCGCCAAGTCTGCGATACGACCGAAGGCGCCGATCAGGAGAAGGCCGGCGATATAGCCGAAGATGTGCGCTTCCCACGCGACGCCCGCGCCGCCGAGGCCCGGTGCGAATCCCAGAAAGGCCAGCAGCAGGTTCACCACGATCCACCCGATCGTCATGCTGACCACCTGCGGACTGAAGAACGACCCGGGAAGGCCGTGCCCGCCCATCAGCCGCGCCGCGCCGCCGACCAGTCCCGACACCGCACCAGAAGCGCCGATCATGAGGGCGGAGTTGCCGGGGTTGGCCATGCCATAGCCGAGGCTCGCGAGCCCTCCGCACAATAGGTAGAAGACGATGAAGATCAGCGCGCCGCGCACGCTCGCGCCGAAATAGCGGGCGACGGGCGTACCGAAGGCCAGGGCCGCCCCCGCATTCATCAGAGCGTGCGCCCAATTCCCGTGCAGGAAGATCGAGGTGAACAGGGTCGGCCAGCGCCCCTCGCCCATCGCCTGGGACGAGAAGGCATAGGTCTGCAGCAGCCAGTTCTGCGGCAGGAACGTCTGGAAGAAGTAGCCGATCACGATAACAAGCGTGATCACCACGGCCGGCCAAGGCGCGTTGAAGATCGGTTGGCGCTCCTGATCGTCCAATCTGTCCTCCGGTCCGAGCCAAGCTCCGCCGTCCTACCCAAATGTGACGGCGTCGTCCCGATATAAGCGTTCAGAACCGCGCCGCCTTGCGCCTTTTTCGCGGCGACATGCGGAACGGCCTGCCGCAACCCCGCCTTGCGAAGGCCACGCTCGCCTGCGCATGGTGCTGTGCTCGATTGATCGGACATCCCTGCTAGATGCGACGTCTCCTCAGCGCGGCTTCCGCGCTCGCCATTGTCCTGGCCACTCCCTTCCATGCGGCGAGCCTGCCGCTTCCGAAACTGGGGCTCGCCAAGCCGGCGCCTCAGGCCGCCCTACCCGCCGGCGCGTGGCCGCAGGCGAAATCGGACGTCGCCGCCGATCCGACGATCCGCTTCGGCGCCTTGCCCAACGGCATGCGCTACGCCATCCGCAGGCAGCAGGTCCCGCCAGGCCAGGCGGCTATTCGCATGCGCTTCGACGCAGGTTCTCTCATGGAGACCGACGAGCAACAGGGTCTGGCCCACTTCCTGGAACACATGGCCTTCAACGGGTCGAAGGCCGTGCCGGAAGGCGACATCGTCAAGATCCTGGAACGGCTGGGGCTGGCGTTCGGCGCAGACACCAACGCCTCCACCAATTTCGACGAGACGATCTACAAGCTCGACCTGCCGCGCACCGACGAGGAGACGATCGACACCGCCCTCATGCTGATGCGGGAGACGGCGGGAAATCTCACCATCGATCAGGGTGCGGTCGATCGCGAGCGCGGCGTGGTGCTCTCCGAGGAACGCGCGCGCGATACGCCCGCCTATCGGGTCTACCGCGAGCGGCTCAATTTCTTCCTGAGAGGTCAGCGCCCGCCCACGCGCTATCCGATCGGCCAGGTCGAGGTGCTGCAGAACGCGCCGGCCACCCAGATCAGCGACTTCTACCATCACTATTATCGGCCTGAGCGTGCGGTGCTGGTCGTCGTCGGCGACTTCGACGTCGACGCCATGGAAGCCAAGATCAAGAGCCGGTTCGGCGACTGGAGCGCCGTGGGCCCGGCGGGCGCGACGCCCGACCTCGGCGCAGTCCAGCCCCGAAAAGCCGAAGCCAAGCTGGTCATCGAGCCGGGCGCGCCGCTGTCCATGCAGTTGGCCTGGGTCCGGCCGCCCGACCTCGCGCCCGACACGGTGGCCAAGCGCCAGCGGGATCTGATCCAACAGTTGGGCTTCTCGGTAATGAACCGCCGCCTGCAGCGGCTGGCCCGCGGCGCCGAGCCGCCGTTCCTTGGCGCCGCTACGTTCGAGAGTAACGAATATGACGCCGCAGAGCTGACGACGGTCATTGTCAGCGCCGCGCCGGGCCGCTGGCGCGAAGCCCTCTGGGCCGCCGAGCAGGAACAACGACGCGCTGTCGAGTTTGGCGTGCGCCAGGACGAACTCGACCGGGAGATCGTGGAATACCGCGCCAGCCTGACGGCCGCCGCCGCGGGGGCGGCGACCCGGACGCCGGGCCAACTGGCGGGCGAGATCATCGGGACCGTGGGAGACCGCGAGGTCGTCACCAACCCCGCCCAGGATCTCGCCTTCTTCGAAGAGACGGTGAAAGGCCTCAAGGCCGAGCAGGTCTCAAGCGCGCTTGAGGCCGCGTTCAAGGGCGACGGCCCCCTGCTCTTCGTCGCCTCGCCTCAGGCCATCGAAGGCGGAGAGGGCGAACTGCTGGCGGCGTTGGAGAGCTCGCGGAAGACCGCAGTTTCCGAGCCCGCCCCGCCCAGCGAGGTCTCCTGGCCCTATGCCAGCTTTGGCGCGCCTGGAAAGGTGGTGGAGACCACCGACGTCACCGACCTGGACGCGACCTTCATCCGCTTTGCGAACGGCGTACGCCTGACGGTGAAGCCGACCAAGTTCAAAGATGACGAGGTTCTGGTTCGCGTGAACCTGGGCGGCGGCCGACTGGATCTGCCCAAGGATCAGGAGAACCTGAGCTGGGCTTCGGCCGCCTATATCGAAGGCGGGCTCAAGCAGATCAGCGCCGAGGATATGGAGCGGGTCCTGGCCAGTCGTGTCTATGGCGCCCAGTTCGGCGTGACCGACGACGCCTTCGTGTTCTCCGGCGCGACCCGCCCCGACGACCTGGACGCCCAGATGCAGGTGCTGGCGGCCTACGTGGCCGAGCCCGGCTGGCGCCCGCAGGCCTTCGCCCGCCTGCAGAACGCCGGCAAGACGATTCACGACCAGTACGAAGCCACCGATTCCGGCGTGCTCACCCGTGATCTGGCCGCCCTGATGCACCCAGGCGACGAGAGATGGGCCTTCCCAACGCGCAAGGAGATCGCCGACGCCAAGCTGGACACCTTCAAGGACCAGATGGCCAATCCCCTCGCCCATGGTCCCATCGAGGTGGTCGTGGTCGGGGACATCACGGTCGAAAAGGCGACCCAGGCGGTGGCGCGCACCTTCGGCGCCCTGCCCCCGCGCGGCGTCGAAACGGCGGCCGAGTCACAACGCCAAGTCTCGTTCCCAGCCGGAAACGACAAGCCGGTCGTGCTCAAGCACAAGGGCCGGGCCGATCAGTCGATCGGCTATGTCGCCTGGCGCACCACGGACTTCTTCGCCAATCCGCAGCGCGCGCGCGACACCGCCGTCATGGGCGAGGTGATGGGCATACGGCTGATGGAAGAACTGCGCGAGGCTCAGGGCGCGACCTATTCACCCAATGTCGCGTACAATCACAGCATGGTCTGGCCTGGCTGGGGCTATGTCTCGGCCAGCGTTGAGATTCCCCCGGAGAAGCTTCCCGAGTTCTTCGCGGAGGTTCGCAAGATCGCCGCGGACCTACGCGACAAGGACGTGAGCGCCGACGAGCTCGCTCGCGCCAAGACGCCTCGGGTCGACCAGATCGACAAGGCCCGGAAAACCAACGGCTACTGGCTGCGCGAGCTTTCGGGCGCACAGGAGGATCGACGCCGGTTGGACGCGGTTCGGGCCATTGTTCCGGGTACTGAGCGCGTAACCGCCGCCGACGTTCGTCGCGCCGCTCAAGCCGTGCTGCGCGACGAGAACATGTGGATGCTGGAGGTTCGACCGGACCGCAAATAGGAACCGCGCCAATCGTCGCGCCCGCGCGGCATTGGGTCATATAGCAAAGCTCAGTTGGGGCTGGCTCTATCGCCTCGCGATCCGCGGCTCCGTCGCGGGACTGGAACGGCAGTTTGGGGGCTATCGCCCGTCTCAGCGACCCATCGCGCGCGCCGCCTCGGCGCGGTTGGCCGTAGCGGCCCGAGACCGCTGCAGCAGGGCCACCAGGCCCGAGGCGAGGTTCTTCTGTTCGACCGAGCGATAGGACGCCGGCAAGGCGGCCGCCAGCCGAGCGTGGGCCTTGCCAAGGCTGTGGTACGGCAGTCGGGGCAACAGGTGGTGCAGCGCGTGGTAGCGCAATCCCACGGGCGCCCACAGCGCCGGCAGCAGCGCCGGCGGCGGCACGTTCACCGAATCGAGGAACTGCTCCTCAAAGGTCATCGGCTCGCTTTCGTTTTCCCAGGCGTGGGCCGCGACGGTGCGTAGCTGATTGATGAAGGCCATCCCCGCGAAGATCGCGGCGGCGAGGCCAAGCACGCGAACGGGGATCCATCCGGAAATTGCGCCCGCAGCCAGAGTCCAGCTCCAGGCCCAGCAGGCCAGTTCCTGGGCTCTCCAGCCCCAGCGCTTGGATTGGTCGACGTCGGTGCGGGCGAAGCCCGGATTGATGGTCAGGGCCGAGGTCTTGCGCGTGGCCCAGATGCGGACCTTGGGCGACAGGAACGTCAGTGGGGCGATGATCCCGAAGCGCAGCAGAACGCCAAGCGGCGCCAGCAGCGGAACGAGGACGAAGAGCAGGATCTTCGCCGGCGGATAATGGGACAGCGGCAAGTATTCCGGATCCAGCGGCGTGCCGTATCGCGTCTTCGCGTGATGCAGGTTGTGGACGCCTTCGTACATGAACGATGGCGTCAGGGCGGGCACGCCGATCAGCAGGTTCCACCCCAGCCGAAAGCCCGGAACCTCATCGGGCCGAAGGTGGGTGATCTCATGGATGAAGCTCACGCCGCGATAGAGCCCAAGCAGGCAGACCAACGACCAGGCAAGCGTGGCGAAAGGACTGTGGGCGAGGACCGCCATGGCGAAGGCGCCGTAGGTCACGATCGCCGTCAGGCCCAGGTCGGTCCAGTAGATCGACGGGCGCGGCCTCATGAGATCGGAGGTCAGATCGTAGGCTTGGCGCGCAAGCCGCGCGCCCTCGTTCGACGCCGACATTCGGCAATGACCTCGTAACGCTGCAATTGGCGCTAGGTGGGCCAGGGTGCGCGTGGTTTCAATGTTTCGGATCCGCGGCGAGGCGCCGCTGCTCAGGACGCGACACTACCGAGGTCGACGCCGAGGGTCCACCGGGGGAGCCGCCATGTCGCCATTGGACCACCTGCCAATTCCCAATCTGGACCTGGAGGGCGCCTGCCTGGCTTTCCAGGCGCTGGGCTTCACGGTCACCCCGCCCTGCGTCTACACCTCGCCCGAGCAGCCGGACGCAGAGTGGCGTAACCGCAGCGTCTTCCTGACCGAAGGCTGGCTCGACCTGCAGGCCGCGCCAGGGGCGCCGGCAGGCGCGGGCGGCGCGCCTGCTTCCTGTCTGTTCCGAACCGGCGACCTCCACGCCGCACGCGCCGCGTTCTCCGATATGCGCCAGACCGAGCCTTACAGCCTGATCCGCACGTGGCCGGACGCTCCCGAACTGGGCGCCGAGCGGTTTGCGCTCTTCTCGATCATGGAACGGATCAGCCCGCTGGTGCTGGCGGTGATCGAGCATCCCTACCCCTGCCCTGACACCCGGCCCGAATGGTTCGAACACCGGAATACCGCCCAGAAAGTAAGCGGCCTGGTGTTTCGCGACGCCCAGCCCGGCGTCGCCGCCGCGGCGGCGGCCTCCCGGCTGGACCTCTCAGGCTTTCGCTATCTCGCCGCGGCTGAATTCGACCAGGCCTTCCCAGGCGCCAGGATGGCGGTCCGCGTGGAAGTCGGCTCGCTCGAGGCCACGCGGCGAACGCTGGCGGACGCGGCTGTCCGGTTCGCGGCGAACGGCCGTTCGCTGCACGTCGGAGCGACCGTTCCCCTCACCTGCGGATTCGAGTTTTTCGAAGCTTGAGCGTCTCGATCTGACACTCACGGAAGTTTGGCCCGGACTTCTCTGCAAGGCGCATGCGGCCCGCCCGGCCGCATGCGGAGGGCTCGATTTGTATCATTCGAACACGCAGCAGATGATCGACTATTGGCGTGCGAAGCGCGGCCCTGGAGGCCTGCCGCCACGCCAATCCATAGATCCCACCGAATTCGCCCGGCTCGCCCCGCAGACCTTCATCCTTGGTCGAGCGGCCTCTGGGCTCTACCCCATACGCCTCGTCGGCGGGCTGATCGCCGAACTGCATGGACGAGACCTGCGCGGCCTGAATTTCCTGGCGCTGGTCAATGACGGCGGCAGGCGTCCCCTGCACACCGGCATCGAGGTCTCTCGGCGGCGACCAGAACCGCTGGTCGTGCGGACCGACGCTCAGGCCGAGGACGCATGCGTAGCTTTGGAAGTCCTGGTGGCGCCGCTGTCCGGAGCGCCCGGTTCGCCCGAGCGGCTGCTGGGGCTCTACCAGCCGATCGGGCTGGTCGCCGCCCTGCAGAACCAACCGGTGCGCCAACTCATGGTGCGGTCGGTCCACGGGGTCGGGCCGGCCAACGAGGAAAGCCATCACCTGCGACTCGCGACCCTGGACGGCAGACGCGTCGCCTAGGACGCGCCGATCTCGGCCATGATCTGGGGAATCTCACCGGGCAGTTCGCGAGCCAGGAAGCCGAGCGGCCCAACCTCATGGCTGAGGCGCCAGCCGGCCCGGCCATGCAGATAGACACCGATGATCGCGGCGTCGACGGGCGAGAAGCCCCGGGCGAGAAGGCCCCCGACGACCCCAGCCAACACATCGCCCGAGCCGCTGGTCGCAAGCCCCACGACGCCGCCCACGTGCTGCCAGGCCCTTCCGTCCGGGCTGACCACGTGGCTGTCCCTGCCCTTCATGATCACCACCGCCTGATAGGCCGCCGAGACCTCGCGGGCGATCTCCAGAGGCTCGTCCAGCACCTCGTCCTTGTCGCGGCCGCTCAGGGCGGCCATCTCGCCGGCGTGAGGCGTGAGCACCAGCCGTCCGCCGAAAGCGCGGCCTTCCTCGGGCGCCAGCGACGTCATCGCCGCGGCGTCGAAGACGAAGCTCGCCTCTCCTCGGGCCGCGCCCAATGCGCGTGTCAGGCGCCGGGCGGTCTCCTCTTCCATCATCCCCGGGCCGACGACGACCGCGTCATTGCGGGCCGCATGTTCGGCGACAGCGGCGACGTCGCCTCCGGCGATCCGGATGATGCGGGCCTCCGGCATGGCTGCGCCGAGCACCACCGCCGCCTCCGCGGCGACGGCGAGCTGCAGCTTACCCGCTCCGGAGCGCAGGGCTGCGGTCCCCGTCAGCAACACGGCGCCCGGCACGTCTTGGCTCGCCCCGATCACCAGCACGCGGCCGCGGCCGTCCTTATCGGCGTCGGATCCAAGCGCGGGCTTCTGAATGCGCTTGAGCAGCGGAAGGTCAATGATCTGACTCATCGCGCCGCGACAGGGGCGTCCGGCGCACGAGTCACCGGCGCGCCCTCGCGCTCCAAGGGCGCCGTGAAATTGTAGCGGACCAGCCGCATGTCGCCGCCGGCGCCGGCCGGGTCGCAGACATATTCGGTGACCCCACAGTTGGCGACATCCCCCTGCGCATCGATGGCGAGGATCTCCTGCTCGGTCATGTTCTCCAGCAGGTAGCGCAGGCAGAGCACGACGACCTGATGGCCCACGATCAGCACCCGTTGGCCGGCGTGGTGCAGGCTCAGCGTGTCGAGCGCGCTGCGCAGGCGCAGGATCACGTCGCACCAACTCTCGCCCCCGGGCGGGCGATGATAGAACTTGCCCATGGCTCGGCGAAATTCGGCCTGTTCGGGGTGAAGCTCGCGAATGCCGACGGTGGTGAGCCGGTCGAGGATGCCGAACTCCCGCTCCCGCAGGCGTTCGTCGGCGCATTGCAGGATTGCGCCGCTCGCCAGGCCGCCTTCGGCTTCAATTCGCTTTACGGTCTGACGGGCGCGCAGATAGGGCGAGGCCAGGGCCACCTCTGGTCGTTCGCTTTCCGGCATTCGCGCGAACCAATGCCCAAGCGCCTCGGCTTGGCGCTCGCCCAGCACGCTCAGGGGAACATCGACGTCACGCTCGGCGATGTCGATGCGGCCAAGGCCAGCGGCGTTGGCCGCGTCGCGCGCCACGTTGCCGGCGCTCTCGCCATGCCGGACGATCCATAGGCGCTTTGGCCAGCGCGAACCTACGTCGGCCGTTCGAATCTGCATGCTCAACCTCCGAGGAGGTCAAACGCCGCCGGGGCGCGATTGCTCCGGCCTCAGACGGCTTCTTCGGCGTCGTCCAGAATGCGGGAGACGGCTTCCTCGGCCCGAACGCGGGCGTTGGGAGCGCGAAACAACTTCGATTGCTGTTGGAAGGAAAGGCTTACGCCAACCAGCTCGAACACCAGTTGCCGGCAGTAGTCGGACGGCGCTTTGCCGGCCCGCGGCAGGTCGCCGGCAACCCTGGCCAAAGTCTCGTGCCAGTCGAGTTGGGAGGCGACCAGACGGTCACGAATGGCGCCGGGCCTGTCATCGTACTCTTGGGCGGAGACAGCGAAGATGCAGCCGCGCATGTCCGGCTCGCCTTCCATCCAGTCGAACCAGCGCTTGATCAGAGCCTCCATGCGCGGGCGGCCGCGAGGCTCGGCCAGGCTGGGCTCCACCACTCGGCTGCGGAAGCGGCCGATAGCCTCCTCCATCACCGCCAGTTGGAGCGCCTCCTTCGACTTGAAATGTGCGAACAGGCCGCTCTTGGAGAGCTCCAGACTGTCGGCCAGGGGGCCCAGGGAAAGCCCTTCGAGGCCGACGCTCACCGCCTGCTCGAGGGCCTTTCCCACAATGGCTTCACGTGTGGCGGCGCCTTTTCTCATGGACACCTTTTAGCACGACCGGTCGCTTTTACCAATCAGGCGGCCGACGCCTTGTCCAAGAGCGCCAGATCTTCCGCCGTGAGAGCGAGGCGAGCCGAACCCATCAACTCGTCGAGCTGTTCGAGGCTGGTGGCCGAAGCGATGGGCCCTGTGAGGCCAGGCTGGGCCATCACCCAGGCCAGGGCGACCTGCGCCTGGGTCACGCCCCGGGCGCCGCAGATCTGATCCAGAGCCGCGAGGATCCGCATGCCCCGCTCGTCCATCATCTTCTTCACGCCGCCGCCGCGGGGGCTCTTGGAGAGATCAGCCTCCGTTCGATACTTGCCGGTCAGGAAGCCCGAGGCGAGGCTCGAATAGGGAATGACGGCGACGTCGTTGTCGATGCAGGTCTGCTGCAGACCGGCCTCAAAGCCCGCGCGCGCATAGAGGTTGTAGAGCGGCTGCTCGCTGTTGTAGCGCGCCAGCCCCTTGGCCTCGCTGATTTCGAGGGCTGATTTCAACCGCTCGGGCGTGAAGTTCGACGAGCCGATCGTACGGACCTTACCGGCCTTCACCAGGCGATCGAAAGCCTCGGCGGTTTCCTCCTGGGGCGTCTCTGGATCGTCGCGGTGCGACTGGTAGAGGTCGATATAGTCGGTCTGGAGGCGCTTGAGCGAGGCTTCCACAGCCTCGACCATGTACTTGGCGGAAAGGCCTTTCTTGCCCTCGCCCATCTCCATGCCGAACTTGGTGGCCAGCACCACCTTGCCCCGCTTGCCCGACTGCTTGAGCCAGGCGCCGATGACGGTTTCGGAGGCGCCGGCTCCGGCCGGCGACCACCGCGAATAGACATCGGCGGTGTCGACGGCGTTGAAGCCCCCGTCGATGAACGCGTCGAGAATGGCGAACGAGGTCTTTTCGTCCGCGGTCCAGCCGAAGACGTTGCCGCCCAGGACCAGCGGTGCGACCTCGATGTCGGACTTGCCGAGTTTACGGAACTTCACTGTCGCACTCTCCCTTAGGCGGCCTTTTGGTCGTCACCATAGACCGGCGCGTCCTCGGGAGTCAGCGCCGCGCGGCCACGGATCATGTCGGCCGCCTTTTCCGCGATCATGATCGTCGGAGCATTGGTGTTGCCGCCGACCAGGGTCGGCATGACCGAGGCGTCGATCACTCGCAGGCCCTCGACGCCGCGCACCTTCAGTTCGGCGTCGACGACCGCCATCTCATCGCCCGCAGCGCCCATCTTGCAGGTGCCGACCGGGTGATAGATCGTCTCGGCGTGCGCCCTGATCCAGGCGTCGATCTGCTCGTCGGTCTCGACATCCTTGCCGGGGAACAGCTCCTCGCTGCGATAGGCCGCCAGCGCCGGCTGGGACGCCACCTTGCGCATCATCCGCACCCCTTCGCGCAGGGCGCGGCGGTCTTCCTCGGTGGCGAGGTAGTTCGCGAAGATCGCCGGATCGTCTAGCGGGTTGGCCGATCGCAGCCCCACGCGGCCACGGCTTTCCGGCCGCAGCTGGCAGACGTGGAAGGTGAAGCCATCCTTGGCCACCGCGACCTTGCCGTGGTCCTGCATGATCGCCAGGACCGTATGGATCTGCAGGTCGGGACGGTCGAGATCGGGCCGGGACTTCAGAAAGGCGCCGGACTCCAGGAACTGCTGGCGGCCGAGCCCCTTGCCGAAGAAGGCGTAGTTCATGCCGATCGCCAGGGTCTTCAGGAGGCCCTTGCGCAGGGAATAGGCCGTGATCGGCTGCGGGCATTCCCAGGACATGGTGACGTCCAGGTGGTCCTGAAGGTTGGCGCCGACGCCCTTAAGAGCCTTCACCACCGGCACGCCGAACTTGGCCAGCTCCTCCGGATCGCCAATACCGGAGAGCTGCAGGATGTGCGGCGACTGCACGGCGCCGGCCGAGAGCAGCACCTCCTTGTCGGCATGGACGACACGCTTCTGGCCGCTCTTGGCGTCGATGTACTCGACCCCAGTGGCGCGGCCGTTCTCGATCACCATCCGGCTGGTCCGCGCGCCCGTGACGCAGGTGAGATTGGGCCGCGCCAGAGCCGGATGCAGGTAGCCGCGCGCCGCGCTCCAGCGCTGCCCATCATGGACGGTGAGCTGATACGGCCCCCAGCCTTCCTGCTGGAAGCCATTGAAATCGCTGGTGACAGGGTGGCCAGCTTCGCGGCCGGCCTCGACCGTCGCCTTGTAGATCGGGTTCGGCGAAGAGGCCTTGGAGACCTTCAACGGACCCTCCCCGCCATGCCAGGCGTCGCCGCCGCCCTCCAGGCTCTCCGAGCGCTTGAAGTAGGGCAGCACGTCCCGATAGGACCAGCCCTGCAGGCCCATCTGGCGCCACTGGTCGTAGTCGCGCGCATGCCCGCGGATGTAGATCATCCCGTTGATCGAGGATGAACCACCCCAGCCCTTGCCACGCGGCCACCAGAGTTTGCGATCTTCCAGATTGGGCTCCGGCTCGGTCCAGAAGCCCCAGTTGTAGGTCCCGGCCTTGCCGATCAGGCTGCCGACGCCGGCGGGCATCTTCACCAGGATCGAGTTGTCCTTACCGCCCGCCTCCAGCAGCAGAACCTTGGTCTGGCCGTCTTCGGTCAACCGGTTCGCGAGCACGCATCCGGCGGAGCCTGCGCCAATGATGACGTAGTCATAGCGATCCATCGGTTTCCGTCCCTAAACACTGTTAAGTTTGGGGCACCCTGACCCAAGCCGCGGCCGGACACAAGAGCGCCGAACGTCGGTTTCCGGGGCGACGTAACGTCAGGTTTTGGCCTAGGATTTCTATGTTCCTGTTGATTCGATATTCAGTCTCGTGGCGGATGCCCGTAAGCATCGGGCTCGCGCCCCGAATGCGAATGAGTTACATCCGCCAATAACCGCGAACGTGGCGGCGCTTAAGATTTCATCCTTTACGAGATTGTAGATGAGCGCCCCCGAAATGGCCTCGGCGAATGCAGAATACGACGGAGGAAGGCGCCTCAGCCAAGAGGCGGCCGGTCCGCTCATCCTGTTCGCGGTGGTCTTCGCGGCGGCCCTCTTGGGCATCCTTCTGCGGCCAGTTGGCAACCTCAGCTCGTTCTGGCCGGCGAACGCGATCCTGCTCGGCCTCGTCGCCCGCCGGCCGGAGCTTGCGACCCGAACCGCCTGGGTCGCCGCCGCCGTCGGGTTCGTCGCCGCCGACGCGCTGACTGGCAGCAATTGGGTCAAGACCGCGCTCCTTACCTGTTCGAACCTCGCCGGCGTGATCATGGGGAGCCTGCTCTTCGCGCGCCTGTCGCCCGACGATCGCCGCCTGAAGCGGCCTGCCTCGCTGCTCGCGGTCACGCTGATCGCTCTGGCCGCCTCCGTGGCGACGAGCACGCTGGGCGCCCTGGCCAACGCGTTCATTTTCCACGGCGGGGCGATCCGCGGCTATTTCACCTGGCTCGCGACCGAACTGGCCCACTACATCGTCATCCTGCCGGTCATGCTGACCTTCCCGAACCTCACGACGCTGAAGGCGTGGTTCGTTCGGGTGACGAGCCAGCGCCCGACCCTGATGGGCGTCGCTCCCCTGGTGACCTACCTTGTCTGCCTGCTGATGATCCCGCTCGTCGGCGGCCCGGGCGCCCTGGCCTTCCCGGTCCCGGCGCTGCTGTGGTGCGCGATGAGCTACGGCCTCGCCATCACGACCCTGCTGACGCTCTCCTTCGCCGTCTGGACCCTGGTGATCCTCTCGGCCATCGCCGACGCCCTCACCATGCAGCTCACCGGCTCCGACCTGATCTCTCTGCGCCTGGGGGTGATGCTGGTGGCGCTGGCGCCGATCACCGTGGCCAGCGTCATGGCCAGCCACAATGCGCTGCTACGCGAGGCCCGCAACGCCAGGGCCGCCGCGGAAGAGGCGATGGCCGCCCGTACCCT
The DNA here is from genome assembly GCA_023445705.1 of Pseudomonadota bacterium. Lineage (GTDB taxonomy): Bacteria > Pseudomonadota > Alphaproteobacteria > Caulobacterales > Caulobacteraceae > Phenylobacterium. The sequence goes on along the minus strand of JAEXKM010000128.1, from coordinate 12,283 downwards.
GCTGCTGGCGACCATGGCCCATGAGCTGCGCTCGCCTCTGACCGCCGTGGTCGGCTTCTCCAGTGTCATGGCCCGTCAGTCCCTGGGGCCGGTCGGCAACGCCAAGTACCTCGACTACGTCCAGTCGATCGAACTGGCGGGCTCGCACCTCAGCGACCTGGTTTCGGACCTGCTGGACACCGCCAAGGTCGAGGCCGGAAAGCTGGATCTTACCCCGGCGCGCGCCTCCAGCCGCGACGTGGTCGAGCAATCTTTGCGCCTCGTGCGCGGCCTAGCCATCGAGGCGGGGGTGCGACTTCGGATGACGCCGGGCGTTTGGCCCGACATCCAGGCCGACCAGAGGGCCATCAAGCAGGTCTTGATCAACCTGTTGTCCAACGCCGTGAAGTTCTCACCCCACGACGCCACCGTCGAGATTTCCAGCGAGGTCGCCGACGAGCGCCTGACCATCCGCATTCGCGACCATGGCCGCGGTATTCAGAAGGAAGACCTGCCCAGACTCGGGCTGCCCTACGAGCAGGCCGGCGACGAACAGAGCCGTCGCCAGGGCTGGGGGCTGGGCCTCTCGCTGTCGCGCGAACTGGTCGAAATGCACGGCGGCCGGCTGCGGCTGGAAAGCGAACCCGGCGCAGGCGCCACGGCGATCTTCGACCTGCCGCTCGCACCCGCCGAGTCAGCCTGACCGACAGCGCGAGCGCGCGACGCGTCAGGGCCAGGAGAAGCTCGGAAGCCAGTCCGGGAAGCGGAACCGCCGGCGCGGCTGGGGCGCCTCGGCGACCATCGGCGGCGGCTCGAACACCGGCTGCGGCGCGGGCGGCGGCAAGACCTGGGTCATGAACGCCCGCCAGATATCGGCAGGCAGACCGCGACCGGCCACGCCGACCATCGGCGTTTCGTCGTCGTTGCCGACCCAGACCCCGACGATGAGATCGCCGCTGAAGCCGATGAACCACGCATCGCGATTGTTCTGCGTGGTTCCGGTCTTCCCAAACGAAGGATAGGCGGTGACGCCGCTCAGCCCCGCGCCCTGGTCGGCGGCCGCGGCCAGCAGCGTCAACAGGTCCCTCTGCTCCGGCAAGCCGTGCGTCGCCTGCGCGCCGCCGCCAACGACGCCGGTCGGCCGCACCGGATAGGCGCCCGCCGCGACGGCCGCATAGGCGGAGGTCATCTCCAACAGAGTTACTTCGTTGGCGCCCAAGGCAAGGCTGGGCACGGGCTTGAGTTCGCTGGCCACCCCAAGGTCGCGCGCCGCCCGGATGACCTCGCCCCGCCCCACGATCTCCGAAGTCCGCACGGCGGCGACATTGCTCGATTGGGCGAAGGCGTCACGGAAGGTCATGACGCCCTGATAACGACCGCTGGCGTTCCTCGGCCGCCACTTCTCGACAGTGATCGGCTCGTCCTCCACCAGGGTGTCGGCCGTCGCGCCATGCCGGAGCGCGGCGAGATAGACGAAGAGCTTGAACGAGGATCCCGGCTGACGATGAGCCTGGGTGACGCGGTTGAACTGGCTTTGGCCGTAATCGGCCCCGCCGACCATGGCCACGACGGAGCCGTCGGCCCGCATGGCGACCAACGCCGCTTCCTGGGCATGACTGCCAGCGCCCTTAGCTTCGATGACGTCCGCCACGGCCCGCTCGGCCGCCGCCTGCAGTTTGAGGTCCAGGGTCGTGGGCACGACGACCTCGCCATAGGCCGGCGCACCGTTGTCGACCTGATCGACGACCCAATCGCGGAAGAACTCGCCGACTGGAGCGCCGAGGTTGGCGGGCGCGAGTTCTGCTGGCGCCGTTGCGGCAGCCTGCGCGGCGTCGATCATGCCGCACTCGACCATCGCAGCGAGCACGAGGCGCGCGCGGGCCTGGGCGGCCGCCAGGTCGCGGGTCGGCGCCAGGGCCGAAGGCGCCTTCAACAGGCCGGCGAGCATCGCCGCTTCGCCGAGCGTCAGGTCCTGGGGCGACTTGTCGAAATAGGTGCGCGCGGCCGCCCCCAAGCCGTAGGCGCCCCGGCCGAAATAGGCGCTGCTCAGATAGCGGGAGAGGATCTCTTCCTTGGTCAGCCGCCGCTCCAGCGCCAACGCTACAGCCGCTTCCTCCAGCTTTCGCCCGTAGGTGCGGTCGTCACCGACATAGGTCTTGGCCAGTTGCTGGGTGATCGTGCTGCCGCCCTGCACCACCCGCCCTTCGGAGAGATTGGCCAGCATCGCTCGCGCCAGACCCGAAAGGTCGACGCCGCCGTGGCTGAAGAAGTCGCGATCCTCGATAGCGAGGAAGGCCCCGACGACGAGAGGCGGCAATTCAGCCGCGTTGACCGGCGGTTCCTTGTAGGTCCCCTGGCGCGCGAAGGGCGTGCCGTCCGCCGCCAGGAAGACCATCGCAGGAGGGGCGGCCGGCTCCAGCGGACGATCGACCGCCAAGGAGCGGCCAACGTGGCCCACATAGAGCGCGGGCGCTGCTGCTGCGGCGGCGGCCAATGCGACAAGGGCTGGCGCCAAAAGGCGCCGTCTGCGCCGGGCCGGCGGCTGGGATGGGCTGGGGATGTCCATGCGACCTCGAGCTTGGTCGCTCCATCCCACGCGAACCATTTCTGCCGACGTCGATAACCGTGGCTGTGGACGGAAATCGGGCGCCCGGGCGGCAAAAGCGCGGCCGTGAGACTAGGCCGCGTCACCCCGACTACGAGCCTTCGGGAACGGGTCGCCATCGTGCGACATCAGGATCGCCAGCCACCGCAGATTGGGCGATTCCGATAGCTGATAGATGATCACAAGGGTCAGCGGGATCGCCAGGAACGCGCCCGGCATGCCCCACAGGATGCTCCACGCGCCGACAGCGAGGAGGCCGGCGGTCGGGTCGATGTTCTGGGTGGTCGCCTGCATCTTGGGCGTGATGACATTGCCCACGATGAAGGCCACGGCCTGGATGCCCAGGAAGACGATCAGGCCCTGGGACGGCGAAGGGAACTGGAGCATGGCGAAGAGGGCCGGACCGATGCTGCCGACCGCCACCCCCAGGAACGGAATGTACGAGAGGATGAAGAGCGCGATCGCCCAGAACTGCCAGTGCTCCAGGCCCACCGCGAACATGATAAGCGCGGACGCCACCGCGTTGATCAGACCGCTGATGGTCTGAATCCATAGATAGGACTCCACGCCGCGTATGGCGCGCTCCAGCACGTGGGTCGGCCACCGCCCGCCTCGACCGGCGGCCAGCAGGATCCGGCGGTGGATCCGCTCCCAGGTCACCAGCAGAAAGATGATGAAGATGCCGGTCAGCACCAGGCCCGAGGCCGTACTGCGAACGCTGTAGAGAACCACCGACGCAACGTTGCGGATGTCCAAGTCGCCCAGCAGCACTTGCACGGTGACCGGCTCTTCCAACCCGAACCAGACGCTGGCGGTCGAGAGAATCCTGTTCAACCGCTCCTGCAGCAGGGGGAGTTCGCCGGCAAGCTCCACGGTTCGCGGAAGGACCAGCAAGCCAGCCACGCAGAGCAATCCGAGCGCCCCTGCGCCGGCGATCGCCATCATCACGCGGCGATCGGCCCAGGGGCAAAGCCGCGCCACCGCACGAAGCATCGCCTGGATCAGGACAACGAACACCAGCGCCAGGGCCAAGGGCCACAGGATGGCTCGGAACACGTAGAGCAGCGCCACAGCTGCGGCGAACGCAAGGAGGGTCTGGGCCCCGCCATCGAGCTGCAAACGCGCGCGCATCGTGCCCCCTTCTTCCGACGGCTTCCGAGCCAGTTCGCACCATAGGATGGTGACGGCGAGATGTATCGCCGTGAACGCGAACGCGGGCGGAAGGCGCCCGACTACTGCTGGGCGGGCATGACGAAGATGTACTGCGGCGGCGGCGGGGGTTGGTCAGCGGCGCCGTCCGCCGGCTTGGCGTCGGTGTTTTCCGCCGGCGTTTCGGGCGGCGGCCGGCGCACCGCGCCGCCCTCGCCGGCCGCCTGCCAGGCCGAAAGCTGACGCCGGTTCTCCTGCTCGGCGAAGCCTTGAGCTGAGCTGTCCTGAACCTGTACCGCCCAGTCCCGCACACCGGCGGGCGAGCAGCCGCCGAGGCCGATAAGCGACGTTCCGAGCAGCCAAGCGCTGAGGCTCAGGTGCGATCGGCTTCCAGGTTTCGACATCTTCAAGGCCCGTTGGTGCGTGGACGTAAAATGTCCCAGCCGGCGAGGAAGCGCCAGGGGGCGGCGCTCACGCCCCATCAGGCCGGCGAAACTCCATGATCCAATTGGTTTCCCAAGTCTCGCCGCCGTCATAAGAGAAGGCTTGGCTCCAACGCGGCGTCTCGGTGTCGGTGGCGCTCCAATCGAACAACACCTTCACCGGACGATCACCGTCCATGTCGTCGCCCGCGAACACGCCGGCGCCACTGGTGAATCGCCCGTGCACCGGCGGCTGGAGTTGGCCATCGATGGAGTTGATCCAATAGATCGACCACCGATCCTGCGCCGGGTCGTAGAGCCGCAGCGTCATCCCCTTGAAGCCTTTGGTCGGGAAATCGCTTTCGTCGATCGAGACGGTCCCGCCCATCAGCAATTGCGACTTCTGGAAGGAGGGAAACACCTCCCAATCCTGAGAGCCCTCGCCGCGCGTGCGGAGGCGGCGGTTGGTGACCTCCCAGTCACCGTGGTTGAAGGCGAAGTCCTGGATGGCGCTCATAACTGCTCTCCGTTTATCGGAGAAGGCTACGACCGGCCTGCTGACAGCATCCTGTCAGCAGATTAAGTCCGCATGGTTCCCGTCTCCACGAACCGCTGGTGCCAGGAAAGCGCCTCGTCCAGCAGGCTCGGGGATTGCTGCCCGTACGCGTTCTCTCGCGCCCGGCGATAGTAGTCGCGCAGGGCCGGCCGGTAGTCGGGATGGGAGCAGTTCTCGATGATCACCTCGGCGCGCTGCTTCGGCGACAGGCCGCGCAGGTCGGCCAGGCCCTGTTCGGTCACGATCACCTGCACGTCCTGGGTGATGTGGTCCACATGCGAGGCCTGGGGAACGATCGCCGAGATCTTGCCGCCCTTGGCGACCGACGGGGTGACGAAGATCGAGACGTAGGCGTTGCGCGCAAAATCGCCCGAGCCGCCGATGCCGTTCTGGATGCGCGATCCCATGATATGGGTCGAGTTCACGTTGCCGTAGATGTCCGCCTCGATCATGCCGTTCATCGCCAGGCAGCCCAGTCGGCGAATCAGCTCGGGGTGGTTGCTGATCTCCTGCGGGCGCAGGATCAGCTTGTCCCGGTAGAAGGCCATGTTGGCGTTGAGGTTCGCGGCGGCCTCGGGGCTTAGAGAAAAGGCGGTGGCTGAGGCCATGCGCAGTTTTCCGGCGGTCAGCAGGTCGAGCATCCCGTCCTGCACCACCTCGGTATAGGCGGTCATGTTCTCGAACGGGCCGGTGAGCAGGCCGTTGAGGACGGCGTTGGCGATGTTGCCGACACCCGACTGCAGGGGCAGCAGGTTCGCCGGCAGGCGCCCCTTGGCCACCTCGTGCCGGAAGAATTCCAGCAGATGGCCGGCGATGCGCCCAGCGACCTCGTCGGGCGGCGAGAATGGAAGGTTGCGGTCGGGCGCTTCGGTCTCGACCACCGCCACCACCTTGTCGGGGTCGCAGCGGAAATAGGCGTCGCCGATGCGGTCGTCGGGGCGCACCAGGGGGATCGGCACACGGTTCGGCGGCAGGGCGGTCCCGTAATAGATGTCGTGCATGCCCTCAAGCGCCGGGTTCTGCCAGCTGTTGACCTCGAGGATCACCTGCCTGGCCTGATCCAGCCAGGTCTTGTTGTTGCCCACCGAGGAAGAGGGAATCAGCGACCCGTCCGGCCGGATGCCGGAAACCTCGACGATGGCGGTGTCGATCGGGCCGAGGAATCCCTGCCAGGCCATGGGCGCGACCTGGCTGAGATGCATGTCGAAATATTCCATCTCGCCGCGATTGATCTTCTCACGGGCGATGGGGTCGGAGTTGTAGGGCAACCGGAATTCGATCCCGTCGGCCTTGGCGAGGGCGCCGTCCAGTTCGGGGCCTGTGGAAGCGCCGGTCCAGACACGGACCCGGAACTTGCGCCCGGCGGCATGCTCGGCCTCAATGTGGCTGGCCAGGGCCAAGGGCACCGCCTTGGGGTAGCCCGAGCCGGTGAAGCCGCTCATCGCCACGGTCTGTCCCGACCCGATCAGCGAGGCCGCATGTCCGGCGTCCGTCACCTTCGCCTTCAGCCGCTCGCAGCCGATCCGCGACATCGCAACCATTCAAACCTCCTCGCGCTTGGGGGATGGCTTCCTTTAGCATTCTTCCGCCGCGCTGGCCGAAAAGGGGGTGCGACGCCGCGCCACGCTCAGGACCGAGGATAGCTTAACCATCCGGGCCCTATTGCGCCGGAGTTGATTGAATGCCGCGGAGGCCTGCCTCCTCCGCCTTACTGGGGGTATTTCGTGCTCTTCACCTTGCGCCGCGCGCTCGCGGCGATGACTCTTTGCTGCGCGGCGCCGCCGCTCGCCCACGCAGCGCCGCTCGACGGCCAAGCAGAGTGGAACTTCTCCGGGACCGTCCGGCTGCGCTACGAGAACATCGACGGCCAGGTCCGTCCCGGCTTCAACGGCCAGGACGACGTGCTGAGCCTGCGGACCACCCTGGCGGCCGAGCGCAAGCAGGGGCCGCTGCGCCTGTTCGCGGAAATGTACGACAGCCGTGTCTATTCGGCCGACGCCCGCTCGCCGATCGGCACCGGCGAGGTCAACACGCTGGAACTGGTGCAGGCCTATGGCGAGTTGAAACTCGACAGCGACAGCATGGGCCCGGTGAAGCTGCAGGCTGGCCGCTTCATGCTGAACCTCGGTTCGCGCCGTCTCGTGGCGGCCGACGATTATCGCAACACGACCAACGGCTATACCGGCCTTCGCGCCGATTTCGCCCCGGCGGGGGTGAAGACCACGCTGGTCTATGTCCTGCCGCAGGTCCGTCGTCCCGACGACATCGACTCGCTGTTGGACAACAAGCAGTACCCCGACACCGAGAGCACGGACCTGGTGCTGTGGGGCGGTATGGCCGCCAAGGCCAAGGCGATCGGCGACGCGACGCTCGAGGCGTCGTACTACCACCTTGAGGAACGCGACACGCCCTATCAGGCCACCCGGGACCGCAGCCTCGACACCTATGGGGCGCGCCTGATCCGCGACCCGGCGGCGGGCAAGTGGGACTACGAGATCGAGGCCTACGGCCAGACCGGGACCGTCAGCAGCAGCACCGCGCCGAACGCCGCCGAGCTCGACGTCCGCGCCGGCTTCTTCCACGCCGATGTCGGCTACACCATGACCAGCGCCTGGAGCCCCAGGATCTCGGCCGAGTTCGATTATGCGAGCGGCGACGATGACGGCGCGCGCTACGGACGATTCGACACCCTGTTCGGGATGCGGCGCGCCGACTTCGGACCTTCCGGCATCTACGCCGCCATCGGGCGCACCAACATCGTCACGCCTGCTGTCCGGTTGGAAGTCACGCCCACCCAACGCCTCGACGCCTTCGCCGCCTATCGCCCGATGTGGCTGGCCTCGAAGACCGACAGCTTCTCCACCACCGGCGTCCGAGACGCGAGCGGCCGGTCCGGCAGCTTCGCCGGCCACCAGTTGGAGGGCCGGGTGCGCTATTGGGCGGTCCCGGACCGCATCCGCCTTGAGGCCAACCTGCTGTGGCTGATGAAGGGCGACTTCCTGACCGATGCGCCCAACGCGCCGCACACGGGCGACAGCAGCACCTACGTCGCCCTGAGCAGCGTGGTGTCGTTCTAGGAGACGACGCTCATCGGCCCTTCCAAGCGGGCGCTCGCTTCTGGGCGAAGGCCAGCGGCCCCTCGACAAAGTCCTCGGACTTGAAGAGGGCCGCCACCGCCGGATAGCGGTTCTGACCCTTGATGGCCGCCTCCAAGGTCGGCTCGTCCAAGCCCTTGTAGACGGCCTCCTTCGATGCGCGGATCGACATGGGCGAGAGCTCACAGATCTGCGCGGCCCAACGCTGAGCGACCGCCAGCAGTGCGCCAGGGGCGGCCACCTCGTTCACGAAGCCGAGGGTCAGGCCTTCCTGGGCGCTGACACGCCGCCCCGTCAGGATCATGCCCAGCGCCTGTTTCTGCCCGATCATTCGGGGCAGCCGATGAAGGCCGCCGGCCAGGGCCGCCAAGCCCACTCGCGGCTCCGGCAGTGCGAAGGTCGCCGTCTCAGACGCAATGATCAGGTCGCAGGCCAGGGCGATCTCGAAACCTCCGCCCATGGCAACGCCGTTCACGGCGGCGATCAGCGGCTTGGTCAGGTCGAAACGGGAGGTGAGGCCCGCAAAGCCCGACGGCGGCGTGGCCATGCCGCCGCCGCCAGCCTGATGCTTCAGGTCGTTGCCGGCGGAAAAGGCGCGCTCGCCCGCCCCAGTGACGATGCCGACCCACTGGTCCGGATCGGCGGCGAAGGCGTTGAAGGCGTCGTCCAGCTCGAAATGCGCGGGCGAATGCAGGGCGTTCATCACCTCAGGCCGGTTCAGCGTGATGGTGGTGACAGGCCCCTCGCGGTCCACCCGAATGAATTCATAAGCCATTGGATCGTCCTCCCTCGTTCCAGGTCGAGGCAATCGAGGCGCCGCCGCGTCCGTCAAGCGGTCTGGCGCATGTCGCGGCGATAGCGTTTCCAGTTCTCGACATAGTGCAGCGCGCTCAGCGACAGGCCCCGCGCCTGATCGGGCGAGATCTCCCGAACCACCTTGCCCGGCGCCCCCATGACCAGAGAGTTGTCGGGGATCTCTTTGCCTTCGGTGATCAGGCAGTTGGCGCCGATCAGGCAGTTTTTCCCGATTTTCGCGCCGTTCAACACGATCGAGCCGATGCCCACCAGCGATCCGTCGCCGATCGTGCAGCCATGCAGCATGACCATGTGGCCCACGGTGACATTGGCGCCGATCGTCAGCGGGTAGCCGGTGTCGGTGTGCAGCACGCTGCCGTCCTGCACATTCGAGTTCTCTCCGATGGTGATCGGATCGTTGTCGCCGCGAATCGTCGCCCCGAACCACACGGACGCGTTTTTCTTGAGAATCACGTTGCCCATGACCGCGGCGGTCGGCGCAATCCAGTATTCGTCTTCCGCGGGCAGTTTCGGTGCAACATCGCCCAAGTTATAGACACCCATCCGTACACCCCATTTATTGAACTGGAAGCGTCGTTTAATCGTTCAGAAACCACGCTAGCATCATTCTAGTGATGCGATTCGGAGGGGCGCCAGTCCCTCGCGCATCTCGCCGCGGGCCGGCGTCCGGTTCGCGGCCGCTCTTGGGCGGAGTAGAGGGTGTCGTGCTTGCTGGGGCGGGCTGTCCCGCCGGGATCACCGACGCGAAGGGGGCCACACGGCGAATCGCCAGGCCTCGGCGCAGCACGCCGCCGCATCCGCGCATTTTTTTCATCGATCCTCGAGGGCGAGCCTTTCCGGCGTCGCCTTTTTTCTTGCCCCTATGGAGGCCTAGATGACCAAGCGAGCTCTGAAGCGACAACTGCGCGAAGGCGCGTTCGACGCCGCCCAGTTCGAGGAGGACGCCAAGGTTCGCCGCTTGCCGGTGGATCGCGCCTGGTCGCCCTTGGCCCACCACAATGACGATCGGGACCAGGGCTATCTAAAGACCATCAAGGCGAAGTCGCCCGGCCAGCAGGCCCTGATGGACGCCATCGACGCCAAGAACCTGGTCATGGCCTTGGGACCGGCAGGCACAGGCAAGACCTATCTGGCGATCGCCAAGGCCGTCGAAGCGCTGGAAGCGGGGCGCGTCGGACGCATCGTACTGTCGCGGCCGGCGGTCGAGGCCGGCGAATCCATCGGCTTCCTGCCCGGCGAAATGGAAGATAAGCTCGCCCCCTACCTGCGACCGCTCTACGACGCGCTTTCGGACCGCTTGTCGATGAAGCGGGTGCGCGCGCTCATGGCCGAGGGCGCGATCGAGATCGCGCCGGTCGGCTTCATGCGCGGCCGCACGCTTAACAACGCCTTCGTGGTGATCGACGAGGCGCAGAACTGCACCTATGGGCAGCTCAAGATGTTGCTGACGCGGCTGGGCTGGCACTCGACCATGGTGGTCACCGGGGACCCGGCGCAGTCGGACCTGTTGCCGGAACTGTCGGGTCTGGGGCCAGTCGCTGAGAAATTCGAGGCGGTCGCGAACATCGCAGTCGTCCGCCTGAAAGACGTCGACATCGTCCGCCACCCGCTGGTGGCCGAGATGCTGGGCGTGCTCTGAGGCGCCTGCGGCGGGCCAAAGGTCCGCCGCACCTCAGTCCCTTTAGGGAAGATCTTCGGCGAGGATGGCCATCTCGAACATGAACGAGCCGTCGCCGTCCTCGTCCTCGAAGACCACGCCGACAAACTCTTCGCCCACATAGACTTCGGCCGAGTCCTTTTGCTTCGGGCGCGGGACCAGCGTGATCCGCGCATTGGCGAAGGTCCCACGCAGATGGCCTTCGAGTCGGCGGATAGTCTTTTCGTCCAGCACGCGGCGCGCTCCTTCGTCGATTTCGCGCGGAACCTAGCGCGCTTTGCAGCGCAGCGGAAAGCGCCGAGGTCTGAAAAAGCTGGGGACGCGGCGCGGCGCCGCGTCTCTCCATCCCGCTTGAATGAGCCCGCGAGCGGCGCCTAATGGGAGCTCGTCATCAGCGCCAAGCGCGAAAGACCCGACACGTGGCCGTCTGATCCTTCCCAACCGCCGATCTGAGCCCGCAGGGACCGCCTGGCCCCTGAAGCCTGCCGCACGCCTTTGGGACAAGCCGCGATGGCCTTCTTTCGCAACAGCACCGTCAACCTGCTCAACCTGCACTATGGGGTCCATGCCCTGGCGCTCAGCGGCGGAGGCGCGTTCCTCGCAGCCTTCCTGCTGAAGGCCGGCGTCCCCGCCCATGTGGTCCTCACCGCTATGGCGGCGATCCTGATCGGGCGCTTCCTGATCAGGCCCGCGATCCTGCCGCTGGGGCGGCGCTTCGGATTGAAGCCGTTGGTCATCGTCGGGACCTTCATCACCGCCTTGCAGTACCCGATGCTGGCGCAGGTCCAGGGCGTGGGCTGGCCGTTGGTCGCCCTCTGCGCCTTCGCGTCGGTGGGCGACACGTTCTATTGGACCGCCTACCACGCGTACTTCGCCTCGCTGGGCGACGCCGAGCATCGCGGCCACCAGATCAGCGCCCGCGAGGCGATTTCGGCGATCGTGGGCATCGCCGCGCCCCTGCTGACAGGCTGGGCCCTGGTGACGATCGGCCCGCAGGTCGCATTCGGCGCCACCTGCATCGCGCTGATGCTTTCGGCCCTGCCGCTGTTCTGGACACCCAATGTGCGCGTGCCCGACGAGGCGCCAGGCGCCCTGCGCGCGGCCTTCATGGGGGTCATGCTGTTCGGCGCCGACGGCTGGACAGCCATGGGCTACGCCTTCGTCTGGCAGATCGCGCTCTTCATCTCGCTGAAGCAGGACTTCGCCGCGTTCGGCGGCGCCATGGCGTTCGCGGCGCTGGTGGGTGCGGTGGCGGGTCTGTTGCTGGGCCGGTTCATCGACGCCGGCCACGGACGCCGGGCCGTCTGGATATCCTGCAGCGTCATGGCCGCGACCATCATCGCGCGAACCCTGGCCTGGCAGCACCCCGCCGCCGCAATCCTGGCCAACGCCGCGGGGGCCATCGTGGTGGCGCTCTACACGCCGACCATGATGACGGCCGTCTACAATCTGTCGAAGAACTCGCCCTGCGTGCTGCGTTTCCACATCGCCGCCGAGGGCGGATGGGACGCTGGCGGCGCAGCAGGCTGCCTGATGGCCGCGGGGCTGATCTGGATCGGCGCCCCGCTCTCGGCCGCCATCGCCGCGGCGCTCATCGGAACGGCCGCGGCGTTCGTGTTGCTCAGGAAGGTTTACGGCGCAGCGCAGCCGGCCGCGCTTCAGATGACGTAGTCGTAGACCGCATCGGCGAGAGTATGATCCATGCTGCGGGCCGGCTCTTCACACGTCGGGCAGTTCACCAGCCGCGCGGGCACGCCCGCCGCCGTGCAGTGCGCCGGGACCGGCTTCAGCACCACCGATCCGGAGGCGATCTTGGCATAGTCGCCGATGGTGATGTTGCCGAGCACCTTCGCGCCCGCGCCCAGAAGGACGCCGTTGCCGATCTTGGGGTGGCGATCGCCGCGCTCGGCGCCCGTACCGCCCAGGGTCACGCCCTGCAGAAGCGAGACGTCGTCGCCGATGACCGCGGTCTCGCCGATGACGATGCCGGTGCCGTGGTCGATG
>JAEXKM010000107.1 GCA_023445705.1 Pseudomonadota bacterium | reverse complement strand
TCTCAGGACCGATCGCCGGATTGCCCGGGAAGTCGACGGACTTGAAGTTGTTGCCCGCCGCGATGATGCCCGAGAGGCCGGTGACCTGGTTGGTCGACCGGTTCGCCGGCGTCGGACCGCGGAAGGTGGTGCCCACCGAGCCGCGCAGGGCGATGTTCTCGGTCGCCTGCCACTTCAGGGCCAGCTTCGGATTGGTGGTCGAACCGGTCTGGCCGCCGTAGTCCTCGTAGCGAATGGCGAGCTGGGCGTTCAGGCTGTCGGTGATCGGCAGATTGGTTTCCGCAAACAGCGCGTAGATCGAGTCATCCAGCTCCGACGGCTCGCTCTGGCCGAGGAAGATATAAGGCCCGGTCTGGAAGGCGCAGTTCTGCTGGCCCGGCACCGGGCACGGGTTGATCCGCCGGTCCTGATAGGGGCTGCCCAGGGTGGTCTGCAGGTCATTGCGGCGGTACTGCGCGCCGACGGCCCACCCGATGTCCCCGCCCGGAAGGGTCCAGGGCAAGGTCCCGTTCAGCACCGCATCGACCACCAGCAAGCTCTGGCGGTTCTCAGAGCGCTGCGCGTCGAACAGGTAGCGGACCAGTTCCGGGTTGTTGGCGTTCGCCGACACGTAGCCCGGATTGGTCAGGCCCAGCGCCGGGTTGCCCGGATAGGCGTTCGAGAACGGGTTGAAGTACATACAGCCGTTCTGGCCCGGCGTGCTGCCCGTGCAGTTGAAGCCGCCCAGGCCGTTCAGGGCCCGCTGCAAGCGGTCGATCAGGATGTCCGTGGTGGTCGAGTCGGCCGTGGCGTCCGAATAGGTGACCGCGGTCTCCCAGCCGATTCCACTGAACTCGCCGCTCAGCGAGGCTGACACCCTGTAGATGTCGTAAGTCCGGCTGCCCTCCTGGGACATGCTGTCGGTGGCCGGGTTGCCGCCGGCTCCGAGCGCCCGGAATAGCGTCAGCGAGATATTGTTCGTGGCTGCGATCGCCGCCGGCGAGAGCCCCGCCTGCTGCAGGGCGGTCAGGGCGCCCGGGTTGCTGATCGGAACCGTAAACACCCCCACGCTGCCCGGACCGTTGGGACCGGAGGTCGGCGGATAGGACGGCGAGAACAGGATGTGCGGGATATCGGTCTTGGCGTAGAGGCCTTCGACGTGGAACCGCAGGTTCTCCGAGAAGTCGACGTTCGCTTCGGCATAGAGCTGATAGCGGTTTTCCGTTTCGATCAGGTTGTCGAACGGAACGTAGGTGAAATAGCAGGCCGGCGTCGTGTTGCTGAAGCCGGCGAAGCCGCCCACCGCCGTACAGTTGGCGTCGCGCTGGACGCCGGCGGTCGGGGTCGCGCCGTTCCGCGGCAGGAAGGCCGACGGCTGGCCCAGCACGGAATAGCCGGACGGATTCACCAGATAGGGCTGGTTGGCCCAATCGCGGTCCGTGGTGCTGAGTTCGGAGCGATGCTGGTAGCCCGCGCTGAGCAGGATGTTCCCGTGATCGCCGACCCAGCCGTAGGCGAGGCTGGCCGTGTAGTCGCCCTTCGAACCATCGACGAAGCGATAGTCGGCGGACACATCCAGGCCCTCGAAGTTCTTGCGCGTGATGAAGTTCACGACGCCGGAGATGGCGTCCGAACCATAGGTCGCCGCCGCGCCGTCCTTCAGGATCTCCACCCGGCCGATGGCCGAGACGGGGAGCAGGTTGGTGTCCACGCCGCCGCTGCCCGCGCCTGGCGAGGGCGTCGTGCGACGGCCGTTCAGGAGCACAAGGGTTCTGAGGCTGCCGAGACCACGGAGGTTGATCGTACCCGCGCCGACCTGGCCTTGGGCCGTCGTCGAGAACTGGTTGGAATCCCCCAGGACCGGGCCGCTGATGGGCAGCGACTTGATCAGGTCGACGGTCGTCGGCGAGCCGCGCTTGGCAAGCTCGTCCTGGCCGATCACGTCCACCGGGAGGGCCGCGTTCTCCGGGGTGCCGGCGATGAACGAACCGGTGACGACCACTTCTTCGACTGTACTGGATTGTTGGGCGAAAGCTGGGCCGCCCAGGGCCAACGCGACGGCCACGAACGAGCCGCCGCAGAAATACCTGCTCTTCAACTTCGTTTCCTCCCCCTCGACGGACGCCTTTATCGATCTGACGCGATGGTCGTCCGTGGGTAGAAGGATCAAACGCCGGTTTGCATTTTTGACGCTAGGTAATTTTTTCGAACTCGAAACAAAGGATTCGAACTGCGTTCGACACGCAACACCTTTGCTCACAAGGAATTTTTGACACTGATCGATAAAATCGAGCAGGCGCCGTGGCGTCAGGGCGCTGATTTCGGAGACCGCTCGGAGGTCCGATTTTCAGGTTCGTTGGCGCCAGGCGCCCCGTAGGAGCGGGACCGGTGGCGTAACGCCATCGCCGAACAGACCGTCCGTAGAATATTCTTGTCCGGGCCGCCCACGCGACGCCAAGCCAGACTCCCGGCCGGCCGCCAGGTCGGCGTCTCGAGGTCAGTCAGGTCAGCCTGGAGTCTGCCCGCGCAGAAGGGCGTCGCTTTCAGGCGTCAGGGTGTAGGCGACCGACGTGAACCCATCGCTGCGGTTGGCGCGATGGAGCAGGAGCATCCCGCCGGCGCGAAGCGTCTCGGCCCAGGCCCAGGCCCCCGCAGCGCCGGGCACAGGCTTGCCGCCCCTTCGCGTGACGATCAGCAATTCGCCATAGGCTTGAATGCCCCGGAGCGTCTCAACGTCTTGTGGTTGTAGCGGAACCATAACAACCCAAGAACGATGATAGAGCGATGGTTCCCATCATTTTGGAATTTCTTCAAAGCGTTGCACGATCGTCGCTGTCCCGCGAATGATTGTGTGAGGCCCCCGGCCGATCGCGGCGCCCGAAAACGAAAGGCTTCGTGCTCGCCTTCCGCACGAAATCGTCAGCGGGGCTGAACCGAATCTTCCCCGCCACTTCTCCGAGTGATGTGCGAGCGACATCGGGGTTTCGCCGGATCGCTCGCAGGGCCCCCGCTGGCGAGCATGCGCGCTGCAAAGCCCCTCCCGAAAGACGGAGGCAAGCCATTCAGGAGACAGGCATGAGCGACGCCATTTGGGATGCGCACAACTGGATCGGCACGGAGACCGTGAAGACCTCACTGGGGTCGTTCGCATTCGTAGGCGGTTACCCCACGCCGGAGGCCAGCCGCCAACTGCACCGCCTGCGCACGCTCAACCGCGCGGTCGAGGTGTTCCTGGACCAGATGCCTGTCGTTTCCTGGCACGGGGTCTGGAGAGGCGCGGCCGAGGCCGGGCAAGCCGCGGCGAACCAGATCGTCATCTGGGAAAGCCTGATGGACGCCGAGACGCTGCTGCTGACCGGAAATTCCGAGACGGTCTACGCCATCGCCGCGCTCGACCTGAAGCGCGACGGTCCGGTAGTGGTCGAACTGCCACCTGGCCTGCTGGGCGGGGTGGCCGACCTCTGGCAGGACGATATAGCCAGCGTAGGTCCGACCGGCGTAGACAAGGGACAGGGCGGAAAGCTGCTGCTGCTGCCGCCGGGTTTCGCGGGTTCGGCGCCTGACGGCTATATCGTCGCCAAGGCGACCAGCTATCGCGTGGTGCTGGGTGTTCGCGGCTTCCTGGTCGACGGCAAGCCGGAC
>JAEXKM010000102.1 GCA_023445705.1 Pseudomonadota bacterium | reverse complement strand
GGCTCGGCGTCCGCCTTCAGGCCCAACCAGTCCAGGCCGTCGAAAATCACCTTCACGGCCGACTCGGTCGAACGCTCGCGATCGGTGTCTTCGATACGAAGCAGGAACTTTCCGCCGGTATGTCTCGCGTATAGCCAGTTGAAAAGCGCCGTCCGGGCCGTGCCAATATGCATGGAGCCGGTGGGCGAGGGGGCGATCCGGGTGACGACGGGGCGGTCGGGCATCGAGTTGGGAACAGTGGCTTCTGCTGGCGCCCCTGAAGTGGGCGCGGCGCCTCTTAGCACGCCCAAAGCCGGCCGTCCTAGGATTCGCCGCGTCGCAACATGGCTGATCGATCAAGCCTCCGTGCAATCGGATCGTTGGCGCCTCTGGACGCCCGTCGCTTTCGGGGCGGGAGCCGCTATCTACCTGGCGCTACCGGCCGAACCACTCCCCGTTGTCGCGATCGGCGTGCTGGCCTTGGCGGGCGCCATCGTGTTCGGCGCTCGGCGTGCGGGTTTGCCGCACGGCGCAGTCGTGCTCCTGACTCTCGTGGCCTTTCTGCTGGCGGGCTTCGCCGCGGGGAAACTGAGAACGCAAAGCGTGCGCGCGCCCATCGCGCCGGCTGGCGGAGGCATGCGCACGATCGAAGGGTTTGTGGTCGACGTCGTGAGTCCTGGCCAGGGTGGGCCGCGATTGCTCATCGCGCCGATCTCGATCAGCGGCCTGGATCCGGAGGAGACGCCGATCCGGGTGCGGATGACTCTGCGCGAGGGCGGCCGGCTGCCCGCCCCCGGCGAGGCGATCCGGGTGCGAGGCATGGTCAATGCGCCCCCGCCGCCTGCCAGTCCCGGATCATATGACTTCGCGCGCGACGCCTTCTTCGATGGCGTGGGCGGCGTCGGATTTGCGCTTGGTGAGGTTCGCTCCGCCGTTGCGCCGCCGGCGCCTGCCTTGCTGGCCCTGCAGATGAGGATCAACGCGGTGCGCTGGTCGCTCGCCGAGCGCATTGTGCAGCAGATGGGCCCCGGCAGCGGCGGCCTCGCCGCGGCGATGATCACTGGCCACGAGGCCTTCGTACCCAAGGAGCAGGTCGAAGACCTGAGAGCCTCAGGTCTCGCGCACATCATCTCGATTTCAGGGCTGCACATGGCCATCGTTGGCGGGTTCACCTTCGGCGCGGTGCGTCTGGCCATCGCCGCTTGGCCCTGGTTGGCGCTGAGGGTGTCGTCGAAAAAGGTGGCCGCGCTCTGCGGACTACTGGCGGTGGCGAGCTATCTGCTGATGTCCGGCGCGCCGAGCCCGGCCGAACGGGCCGCGATCACGGCTGGGGCGGCCTTTCTCGCCATTCTGGTGGATCGGCGAGCAATCAGCCTTCACACCCTTGGCCTGGCGGCCCTGGTCATCCTGGCTTTTCAGCCGGAGGCCGTGACCCAGCCTGGCTTCCAGATGTCGTTCGCCGCGACGGCGGCGCTCGTGGCGTTGGCCGAATCCTGGCCTCGCCCGCCTCGCGAGATCAACACGCCCTGGCTGATACGGGCGGTCCAGGCGGTGGGCGTCTGGATCGCGGCCAGCGTCGGCGCGAGCTTCGTCGCCGGGCTGGCGACGGGTCCGTTCGCCATGCAGCATTTCAACCGGGTTTCGACCTTCGGCCTGGCGGCGAATCTGCTGACCGCGCCCATCAGCTCATTCCTGATGATGCCGGCGCTCGCGATCGGCGCCGTGCTGACGCCGCTCGGCCTGGGTGGACCGTTCCTGGCCGCCGCGGGGCTGGCGATTGACACCATGAACATGATCGCGAGCTGGATTGCAGACATGCCCGGCAGCCAGCGAATCTTCGCCAGCGCACCGGCCTGGACCTTGCCGGCCGCATTTGTCGGCGTTCTCTGGCTTTGCCTGTGTAAGGGGGCCTTGCGCTGGATCGGCGTGCCGCTAGCTCTCAGCGTCTGGCTCTGTCCCCGTCCACCGGCGCCCGATGTGTGGATCGCCGCGGATGGCTCGACCGCGGCCATCAGGCGTGGCGACCAGGCGATCCTGCTGCGTCCTGACGCCAAGCTCTTCGCGGCCGAGCTATGGGCGCGCCGGAGAGGATTGATCCCGGCCGAGGGGGCGGGCGCACGAGACGCAGCCTTCGAATGTGACCGCTGGTCCTGCGCCCCGCGGCGCGACATCGATGTCCCCAGAGTCGCGGCCATCTTCACGCGGCGCGGCTCGACGATTGAAGGCAAACAGCCCCTGTTCTGCCAGTGGGCGGATCTTTTGATTGTTCGCGGCGAGGCTCCGCCATGCGCCGACGCCTTGACGTTGACCGCTGAGGATTTCGCCAAAGGCGGCTCGGCCGAACTCTACAAGACCAAAGAGGGCTGGCGCATCGTCTGGGCTCAGGACTTGCGCGGCCAGAGACCCTGGACGGTCAGTGGTAGCGGCGAATGAGGCCGACGAGGCGGCCCTGCACCTGCACCTGGTCGGGTCCGAAAATTCGCGTTTCGTAAGCCGGGTTGGATGCTTCCAGGGCGATGGACGCGCCCTTCTTGCGCAGACGCTTCAGGGTGGCTTCCTCACCCATCACCAAGGCCACCACGATGTCGCCCGAATTCGCGCTGTCGGTCTTTCGGATGACCACATAGTCGCCATCGAGGATGCCGGCGTTGATCATCGAGTCGCCTTGGATCTCGAGGACGAAGTGCTCGCCGGCGCCAAGGATCGCCTCTGGAACCGGGATCCGGTCCCGTTCCTGTTGAATGGCCTCGATTGGCGTGCCTGCGGCGATGCGGCCGAGGATCGGCAATTCCCGTGTGTCGTTGGCGATCGGCAGCACCGGCGCCTCGCCGCTTTCGACCACCTGCGGCTTGAACGGTGCCCGGCCCTTGGGCGGCGCGGTCGTCGTCGCCTGCTGGGGTAGCTTCACCACTTCCAGAGCTCGCGCCCGGTGCGGAAGGCGGCGAAGGAAGCCGCGTTCCTCCAGCGCCGTGATCAGCCGGTGGATGCCCGACTTCGACGCCAGGTCCAGAGCCTCCTTCATCTCGTCGAAGGAAGGCGAAACCCCCGTTTCCTTGATCCGCTCATGGATGAACATGAGAAGTTCGTGCTGTTTACGGGTGAGCATGGCTGTCGAGCCCTTGGAGAACAAAGCGCTAACGTCTGCAATGTTCTCTAGGTGTTCTTCATTAATGTCAAGTTACCGCCGAGCCCTTGAAAGGCTTGGGTTTTCTCGCGCGTTGGAGGGGCCAAAAGCGACTCAGGACAGGAGGGCGCGGGTCGCTGCCGTGACATCCGACTGCCGCATGAGGCTTTCGCCGACCAGCATGGCGCGCGCGCCGATCCGCTCGAGGCGGGCGACGTCCTCCGGCGTGAAGATACCGCTCTCCGTGACCAGGAGCGCGTCCTTCGGAGCCAGCGTCGCGAGACGCTCGCTGACCGCCAGGTCGATCTCGAAGGTGCGCAGGTCGCGATTGTTCACGCCGACGAGCGTGGCGCCGAGCTTGCCGGCGCGGTCCATCTCGTCCTCGTCGTGAACTTCGACCAGGGCGTCCATGCCCAGGCGTGAGGCCTCGGCCATCAGGTCAGCGGCGATGGCGTCGTCGACCATGGCCAGGATCACCAAGATCGCATCGGCGCCAAAGCCCCGGGATTCGGCGACCTGCCACGGGTCGACTAGGAATTCCTTGCGCAGCGCGGGGAGCGATACCGCGTCGCGCGCGCCGGTCAGAAAGGCGTCCGCGCCCTGGAAGCTCGGCGTATCGGTGAGGACCGAGAGGCAGGCGGCGCCGCCGGCCTCGTAGGCCTTCGCTAAGGCCGGAGGATCGAAGTCAGTCCGGATCAGTCCCTTGGAGGGCGAGGCCTTTTTGATCTCGGCGATCAGCGCCAGTCTGCCTGGCGCATGGGCGCGCTCCAGCGCACTGCGAAAGCCGCGCGGCGCAGACATAGCCCGGGCCGCGGCCTCGATCTCCGACGATGAACGCGCGATGCGGCGTTGAGCGACCTCTTCGCGCTTGTAGGCGGCGATCTTGGAAAGCACGTCGCTCATGCCGTCACCTCGACAAGCTTGGCCAGCGCGGCCTTTGCGCGGCCGTCATCGAGGACCTCGCCGGCCAAGGATACGCCCTCGCGCAGGGTTTCGACCTTTTCGCCGACCAGGAAGGCGGCCGCGGCGTTGAGCAGCACGATGTCCCGATAGGCGCCCCTTGCGCCGTCGAGGAGCTCGCGGAGCGCCGTGGCGTTCTGGGCGGGGGATCCACCGGTGATGTCCGCGAGGGCCGAGCGGGGCAGGCCGACCGCCTCAGGCGTGATGGTGAAGAGCCGCACCTGGCCGTCGCGATACTCCGCCACGCTGGTTTCGCCCGTCGTGGTCATCTCATCCATGCCGCCGCCGTGGACGACCCAGGCGCGCTCGGCCCCGAGCGCGCCCAGCACGCGCGCGAGGGGTTCGACCCAGCGATCGGCGAACACGCCCATCACCTGGCGCTGAGCGCCGGCCGGATTGGTCAGCGGACCCAGCAGGTTGAAGATGGTCCGGAAGCCGAGGTCCGTTCGGATCGGGGCGACGTGGCGCATGGCGCTGTGATGGGCGGGAGCGAAGAAGAAGGCCACGCCAGCCTCGTCCAGGGCCTGCCGTTGCTGGTCGGGGCTGGCGTCGAGATTCAAGCCCAGCTCGACCAGCACGTCCGCCGCGCCCGAACGCGATGAGACGGCCCGGTTTCCATGCTTGGCGACCTTCAGCCCGCCACCGGCCGCCACGAAGGCCACGGCGGTCGAGACGTTGAGCGTGTGGAGACCGTCGCCGCCAGTGCCGCAGACGTCCATGACTTGGAAGTCGTGTTCCAGGGTGACTGCGGCCTTGCGCATGGCTCGCGCGCAGGCGGTGATCTCACCGGTCGTTTCACCACGCATACGCATGGCGGTGACGGCGGCGGCGACCTGGGCGGGAGTCGGCTCGCCGCGCAGGCAGGCGGCGAAGAACTCGCCGGCGTCGTCCTCGGTCAGCGTGCCGCCGTCGGCCAGGCGGCCCAGGAGAGGTTTGAATGCATCGGACATGACTAGGCCTGCGCCTCTTGGGTGAGGCCCGTGAGCTTGAGGAAGTTGGCGAGCATGGCGTGCCCGCCTTCGGTGGCGATCGATTCCGGATGGAACTGGACGCCATGGATCGGCCGAGAGCGATGCTGGAAGCCCATGATCTCGCCGTCCTCGGTCCAGCCCGTGACCTCAAGGACTTTCGGTAAAGTCGACTTCTCGACAGATAGGCTGTGATAGCGCGTGGCGGTGAACGGGTTCGGGAGGCCGGCGAACAGCCCTTTGCCTTCGTGATGGATCGGGCTGGTCTTGCCGTGCATCAGGGTCGAGGCGCGGACCACGTCGCCGCCGAACGCCTGGCCGATCGCTTGGTGGCCGAGACAGACGCCGAGGATCGGCAGGTCGTCCGGTGCGGCGGCGAGCAGGCCGAGGCAGATGCCCGCCTCGTTTGGCGTGCGGGGGCCTGGCGACAGCAGGACGCCGTCGGGCTTGAGGCCTAGAGCCTCGTCCACGCTGAGAGCGTCGTTGCGACGCACGAGCGTCTCCGCGCCCAGTTCGTTCAGATAGTGAACCAGATTGTAGGTGAAGCTGTCGTAGTTATCGATCACCAGGATCATGAGCTTCCTCGTAGGCTCCGGCCAGTCCCGCGCCAAGTGGCCGGATTGCGGGGCTCGGCCGTTCGAAACATTCTGCGGTCATGACCCCAGGCGATTCTACCCTCGATCGTGACCGAATGGTCTATGTACGCGCGCTGTTGCGGACGCCGGTGAAACGGGAGAGCGCCTGGCCGGCCCTGGCGGCGGCTGCCGCGGCGGCCTTTGCGGCCCTCGCCCTGGCGGCGGCGATGATCACCGCGCCGCCCGTCACCACCACCCACGTGGTCGAGCGCGACCTCTAGACGAAGCGCCAGGACTCCTCGGCGGCTCGGCGCAGGGCGCGGGCCTTGTGCAGGGTTTCGTCGTATTCGGCGTCGGGATCAGAGTCGGCGACCACGCCGCCGCCAGCCTGGATGTACATCTGGCCATCCTTGAAGCACGCGGTTCGCAGGACGATGCAGGTATCTACCGAGCCGTCGGCGCCGAAATAGCCGACCGCGCCGGCATAGGCGATGCCGCGCTTCTCGATCTCCAGCTCGTCGATGATCTCCATAGCCCGCACCTTGGGCGCTCCCGAGAGCGTGCCGGCGGGGAGGGCGGCCATCAGCACGTCCACCGGATCCAGGCCCTCGGGCGCATCGCCTTCAACGTTGGAGACCAAGTGCATCACGTGGCTGTAGCGCTCGACGAAGAAGGAATCGGTGACGCGCACCCGCGGCGCGCGGCTGGCGGCCGGCGCCTCGTTGGCTCCGTTGCTCTTCAGCATCGCCACGCGGCCCACGTCGTTGCGGCCGAGGTCCAGCAGCATCAGGTGCTCGGCGCGTTCCTTCGGATCGGCCTTCAGCTCGGCTTCGAGCGCGCGGTCCTCCTCGGGCGTGGCGCCGCGCGGCCGCGTTCCTGCGATCGGTCGGATGGTGATCTTCCCATCGCGCAGCCGCACGAGGATCTCCGGCGATGAGCCGGCGAGCTGGAAGTCCCCGAAGTTGAGGTAGAACAGGAACGGCGAGGGGTTCATCCGCCGCAGGGAGCGATAGAGCGCGAAGGGATCGCGGTCGAAGGGCGCGCGCAGCCGGTGGCTGGGCACCACCTGGAAGATATCGCCGGCCAGGATGTAGTCCTTCGCCCGGGCGACGATCTGGTGATAGTCCGCGCGGCTGATCGGTGTCGTGAAGCGGTCAGGCTCGGCCCCGGCGTTACCGGTGAGCGCCGGAGCGGGCCTCTTCAGGTCCGCCTCCACCTCCGCCAGTCGCCGGCGGGCGTCGTCATAGGCGGCCTTGGCGGTGATCTCCGACGGCCGCACCGTGGTGACCAGAACGATCTCCTGGGCGATGGCGTCGAAGATCGCGACCATGGAAGGCCGGATCATCAAGCCGTCGGGTAGGTCCAGCGGGTCGGGATTGACGTTCGGCAGGCGTTCGACCAGCCGGATCATGTCGTACCCGATCGCGCCGAACACGCCCGCGGACATGGGCGGAAGGCCCTCCGGCAGATCCAGCCGCGAGCGGGAGACCAGATCGCGGAGCGAATCAAGCGCCCCGCCGGCCTGGGACTGGAAGCGCCCGGCCTCGATATCGGGGCCGACCGCGATCTCGGCCTTGTCGCCACGACATCTCCAGACCAAGTCCGGCTTCATCGCGATGACCGAATAGCGGCCGCGGTGGGCGCCGCCCTCGACCGACTCGAAGAGGAAGGCATAGGGCCGGCCATGCGCGATCTTTAGATACGCGGAGACCGGTGTCTCCAGATCGTCGATCAGACGGGTCCAAACGACCTGCGGCGCGCCTTGAGCATACTTCGCCTCAAAGTCCGCAAACGCAGGGTCGATCGTCACTTGGATTTCTCCGCCTTGCCCGTCGTCGCGGGCGCCTTCTCGTCTTGCTTCAGGGGCGCCAGGCCCAGGGCCGCACGCGCCTTGTCGGGGTAGATCTTGGCGCCGACTTCGGTTCGCGCGGCTTTGCGGGCCGCCACGCCGATATCGCGGAACAGGGCCATGGTCACCTGCGGGCGCACGTCCTCGGTGATGCGCGCCAGGGTCGGACCGCTAGGCGCACGCACGGCTTCCAGCTTGGCCACGATCAAGCCGAACTGGGTGTGTTCGGCAGTGAAGACGTCACCAGGTTTGGCGCCGAACGTCTTGACCAGGCCATCGCGCGAAAGCTGGGTGCTCTGGCCGGCCGTCTGGCGGTCCAGGTTCGTCACGTGGACCACCTTGGCGCCTGCAGCGGCGGCGACCGTCTCCAGGCTCTCGCCCTTGCGCACGCGGGCGGCGAACTCATCAGCGCGCGCCTGCATGCGCTTGACCATCTCGCGCATCATCCAGAACCGCGAGAGCTGCGGCTTGACGTCGGCTAGCGGGGGCAGGGCCTTGGGGATGACCTTGTCGACGCGAACGGCGAAGTAGTTGCCTTCGCCGGCGTCCTGAAGCTCGCTCTCGGCGCCGGCCGCGAGGCCATAGGCGATTTCGAGCACCTTCGGCGGCAGGCCCTGGATGGGCTGGCCGTTCTGGGCCTGGCCGGATTGCGTCACCGGGCCGACCGTCACGGCAGGCACGCCCGCCTTCTTGGCGGCGTCGACGAGGTTGGCGCCTTCATCGCGGGCGGCCTCGTAGGCTTGCGTCAGGGCGTAGACCTTCTCTGCGGCGGCGTCCTTGCGAACTTCCGCCTCGATCTGCGGACGAACCTGTTCGAGCGTCACGGCCTGGCCGGGGGTGACCTTGGTCACCTTCACGACCGCCATGCCCAGGTCGCCCTGGATGGCTTGCGAGACTTGGCCCGCCGGCAGAGCAAAGGCGGCGGCGCCCACGCGTTTGTCGGCCACGGCGCTCTGCGGCTTGTCGACATAGTTCACGGCCTCGACGCCGATCGACTTGGCGACCGCGGCGGGATCTTCACCCTTGGCGAGTCGCGCCGCCACGGCCTGGGCGGCGGCGGCGTCCTTCACCGGGATCTGCACGAGCGAGCGCGTTTCCGGCCGCGAGAGCGTGTCCTTGCGGAACTCGAAACGCTTCTTCACCTCGGCCTCGTCGACCGGGATCGACCCCGAAACCTGGGCGGGGGTGAAGGCGACCACCGTCAGCACGCGGAATTCCGGCAGGGTAAGTCGCTCGGCGTTTTCCTTCATGAAGGCGGTGAGCTGGGCGTCGGTCGGCGCAGCCGGCTGTTCGACGCCGCGCGGGTCGATCACGAAGTAGCCGACGTCGCGGGCTTCCATCTCGAAGATCGCGCCCAGGGCGCTGTAGGCGCGCGGCACGCTCATGCCGTTCAGCATCCCGGCGGCGATATGGGATTGCGCGATCTGATCGCGCATCAGGTTTTCGAAGCTGCTGGTGGTCAGGCCGTTTTCGTCCAGGCGCCGTCGATAGAGGTCCTTGTCGAATGCGCCGGAAATCGGATTGAAGAAGGCGGGGATCTTCCGCAGCTCGGCTTCCATCAGCCGGTCGGAGGGCCGCAGGCCGATACGGCTCAGCATCTCGCCGAAGGATTCGCGCGTCGCGATTTCGTCCAGCAGGCGACGATCGAGTCCGGCCTCCACGGCCTCCTCGATGCTGATCGGGCGCTTGGTCTGCTCCTCGGCGTTCTTGCGGAAATTATCGAACTCCCGCCGGAATTCGGGCCCGGAGACGTGCCGCGAGCCAGCGCGGACCACATCGTTGCTGTAATTGCCCTTGAAAGCGTCATTGACGCCGAAGATCGCGAAACTGACGACCAGAAGGCCGATCAGTACGGCGGCCACCCAGGATTTGGCGAAGTTGCGTGTTGCGGCGAGCATTTGACCTACCGGGAGCCTTTCGGCGCGAACGTGGAACGGCGGGTATAGTGGAGGCGGCTTCCCCCCCGCAAGCGCGTGACAGAACAAGCTGCTTGGCTTAACGCCGCTGCGACCCATCAAACACGAGGCAAGACATGACGTCACCGACCCCTTTGATCGCCGGCAATTGGAAGATGAACGGGCTGGCCGCCGGTTTGGCGGAGGCGCAAGCCGTTGCGGCGGGGATTGGTGAAACCAAGGCGCGGGTGGCCATTTGTCCGCCCGCCACCCTGGTCGAGCGTGCAGCTTCCGCGCTGAAGGGCGCGAAGGTCGCCGTCGGCGGCCAGGACTGCCGCGCCGAGGCTTCGGGCGCGTTCACCGGCGACATCGCTGCGGAAATGTTGGTCGACGCCGGCGCGACGCTGGTGATCCTCGGGCATTCCGAACGTCGCGCCGGCTATGGCGAAACCGACGCCGTCGTCGCGGCCAAGGTGCAGGCCGCGCTCCGCGCGGGGCTGGAGCCTATCGTCTGCGTCGGCGAAACCCTGGACGAGCGCAAGGCCGAGCGGGCCCTGGAAGTGGTGACCGGCCAGGTGAGGGGCTCTCTGCCTGCCGACCTGACGGGCAAGGCGTTCTCGGTCGCCTACGAGCCGGTGTGGGCTATCGGCACGGGCCTGACGCCGACCGTTCCGGAGATCGAGGAGGTCCACAAGGCCATCCGCGCGACCCTGATTGAGATCTTCGGTGAGCACGGAAAGACCCCGCCGATTCTCTACGGCGGCTCGGTGAAGCCATCCAATGCCGGTGAGATCCTCAACGCGGCTGAAGTCGGCGGCGCCTTGGTCGGCGGGGCCTCGCTGAAGGCCGAGGATTTCCTCGGCATCATCAACGCCCTCTAGGGATCACTCAGGCGGCCCCTTCAGCTCGACCGTGTTGCCCTCCGGATCGAGGATATAGATGGAGGGGCCTTCGCCCTCGGCGCCGTAGCGCGGGCCTTCATCAGCGATTTGCACGCCATGCGCCGCCAGATGCTCGCGAATGGCGTGTTCGTCGAAGGGGCGGATCGAGAGCGCGAAGTGATCGAGGTTGCGGCCCTCCGCCCCCGGAGCTGCGCCACCGAGGCGGCCCAGCTTCCCGTCCACGGTGACGAGATCGATCAGCGAGGTCCCGGCCCGGATGTGAGTCAGGCCGAGTTCGGGTCGATCCCAGTCGACCTTGCAGCCGAGGACGTCCCTGTAGAAGGCGATCATCGCGTCCTTGTCGATGATCCGCAGAACGATGTGGTCGAAGCCGGCTGGCTGGATCGGATGAGTCATCTGCGTCACCTATGGACGCTGTGCGGCGCCGGCTAGATCAGCAGGCCGAAAAGACGGCAGTCGCGATGCTCGCCATCCCGCAGGACGTGGCCGCGCAACAGCCCCTCCTGCTCGAATCCCAGTTTCTCGAGAACCGCGTCCGAGCGCTTGTTCCCAAGATGCGTGCGGGCGGCGAGGCGGCGCACGCCCATCGCTGCGGCGAACGCGATCACCGACCGCATGGCCTCCAGCGCATAGCCTTGGCCCCAGGCGCCCCGGCCCAGTAGGAAGCCGATCTCGGCGCGCTTGTGCCAGCGGTCGATGTCGGAGACGTCGCAAGCGCCCAGGAACTGGTCGTCCTCGATCGTTCGTATCGTCCAATGAAAAGCGCGGCCAGACGTGGCGTCGATGACCTGGCCCTGGACGATGGCGCGCACCAAGTCGGGATCGTCGATCTCGGGCACATCCCAGTGGGCCATCACTTCGGGGTCGTTGAGGATCGGAAACAGCCGGTCGGCGTCGGCGACCTCCAAGGGGCGCAGCCGGAGGCGTTCGGTTTCGAGAATCATGGACTTGCCTGTCCGATGCGACGCCCTAGCTATGGCCTTATGCGCCGCCTAGTGGTAGAGCGCGCGCTTCATTTTCGGCGCGGGCGACCGGCCGGAGGCATTGGATAGGTCATGCTGCTCGGCATTCTGCTCACCGTTCACGTCCTCGTCTGCATCGCGCTGATCGCGGTGGTTCTGCTGCAGCGCTCCGAAGGCGGCGCGCTTGGCATGGGTGGCGGGAACACCGGTTTCATGACCGCGCGTGGGGCAGGGGACCTGCTGACCCGCACCACTTGGATCCTGGGTTCGGTCTTCTTCGTGCTCAGCTTGGTTCTGACCATGCTGGCCGGCCAGGAGCGCGGCTCCTCTTCCGTGGTCGATCGCATCAAGGTTCAGGGCATTGATCCCGGCAAGCTGAACCAACCGGCGGTTCCGGCGCCCACGGCTCCGGCCAGCCCGAGCGACGCGCCTGCGCCGCTGACCGCGCCGACCCCGCAAGTTCGCAACCCCTTCACCGGCGACGCCCAAACCGCGCCGGCTCAGACTGCGCCCGCCCCGACCGCGCCGTCCAACCCCTAAGACCAAGAGTGATCGTGAGTATCGACCAACAGCCGCTTCGGCGGCTCGTTCGGCGTTTGCGCGCCGCCCTGGAAGCCAAGCAGAGCTTTCAATCCACAGGCTTCGGCGATTCGCCGCAGAGCTTTCTCTCCGAATCACTGGTACTCTGAACGCCCATGGCCCGGTACATCTTCATCACCGGCGGCGTGGTTTCCTCTTTAGGAAAAGGTCTCGCGTCCGCCGCCCTTGGCGCGCTCCTGCAGGCTCGCGGCTACAAGGTCCGCCTGCGCAAGCTCGACCCCTATCTCAACGTCGATCCGGGGACCATGAGTCCCTATCAGCACGGCGAGGTCTTCGTGACCGACGACGGCGCGGAAACCGACCTCGACCTGGGGCACTACGAGCGTTTCACCGGTGTGAACGCCACCAAGGCGGACAACATCACCACCGGCCAGATTTACAAGACGATCATCGAGAAGGAGCGTCGGGGCGACTACCTCGGCGCCACCGTGCAGGTGATCCCGCATGTCACCGACGAGATCCGCAACTTCGTGTTGTCCGACCCGGGTGAGGGCGTCGACTTCGTCCTGGTGGAAATCGGCGGCACGGTCGGCGACATCGAGGGCCTGCCGTTCTTCGAGGCGATCCGCCAGCTTGGCCAGGAGTTGCCCCGCGGCCACGCCTGCTACATCCATCTGACCTTGCTGCCCTACATCAAGACGGCCGGCGAGATGAAGACCAAGCCGACGCAGCACTCGGTGAAGGAGCTGCGGTCGATCGGCATCCAGCCCGACATCCTGCTCTGCCGCTGCGAGCAGCCGATCCCAGCGAGCGAGCGCCGCAAGATCGGGCAGTTCTGCAATGTGCGGGAAAGCGCCGTGATCCAGGCGATGGATTCGCCGAACATCTATCACGTGCCGCTCGACTACCATGCCCAGGGACTGGACCGCGAAGTGCTCTCGGTCTTCGGTTTGCTGGACAGCGCGCCCGCCCCGGATCTCTCCCGCTGGCAGTCGATTTCGAACACCCTGACCAACCCCGATGGCGAAGTGAACATCGCCATCGTCGGCAAGTACACCGGCCTGACCGACGCCTATAAGTCGCTGGTCGAGGCGCTGGTGCACGGTGGCGTCGCCAACAACGTTCGGGTCAAGTTCGACTGGATCGAGGGCGAGGCGTTCGAGCGCGAAGAGGGGCTGATCTCCGAGCGCCTCACGGGCGTTCATGGGGTGCTGGTGCCCGGAGCCTTCGGTGAGCGGGGATCAGGCGGCATGATCCGTGCCGTCCAGTTCGCCCGCGAACATGAGATTCCCTATTTCGGCATCTGCTTCGGGATGCAGATGGCGATGATCGAGGCCGCGCGGAACCTCGCCGGCATCAAACACGCATCCTCCACCGAGTTTGGTCCGACGTCGGAGCCGATCGTGGGCCTGATGACCGAGTGGGTCCGCGGCAATCAGCGTGAGACGCGCAAGGAAGGCGACGACCTTGGCGGCACCATGCGCCTGGGCGCCTATGAGGCGGTTCTCACGCCCGGCTCCAAGGTATCTGAGATCTATGGCTCGGCGACCATCAGCGAACGCCACCGTCACCGGTACGAAGTGAACATCGACTACCGCGAAGCGATCGAGAACACCGGCTTGGCCTTCTCGGGCCTGTCGCCCGACGGCGTGCTGCCCGAGATCTGCGAGCGCAGCGATCACCCGTGGTTCGTCGGCGTCCAATTTCACCCGGAATTGAAGAGCCGTCCCTTCGATCCTCACCCGCTCTTCACCGGCTTCGTCGGCGCGGCCAAGGAGCGGAGCCGCCTGGTCTAATCGTCCCATCCAATAGGGAAGGGGCGTCCCGGTGTTCGGTCACTGCGGGCCGACACCGGGACTCATGCGGCGCCGATCAAGCAGCAAGTGGCCCGGGCTTTGGCCAGGATGCTAGTCTTGCAGGCATGCTCACTCGTGAGGATGTCCGTAGGATCGCGCTGGCTCAGCCCGAGGCGTTCGAGGCCGATCACTTCGGCATGCCGTCCTTCCGCGTCGCCAAGAAGATCTTCTGTACGATCCACCAGGATCGACCGCGGGCGATGCTCAAGCTCGATGTAGAGGATCAGAGAAACCTGGCCGAAGGCGCGCCAAGCGTGATCGAGCGGTTCCCGGTTACTGGGGGCGGAGGGGTTCGACCTTTGTCTGGTTTGAGAAGATCGACGAAGAGCGATTCGCCGACTTGATGCGAATGGCCTGGTTCCAGGTCGCGCCAAAGCGCCTGATCAGTAAGTTTTCTTCAGGTGCTTGATATTTCGGGTCGTATGAGGCATAGACCCGCGCTCACGTCGGCGGCCGCCCGTTCGGCCGCCGTCTCCGTTTTTCACGCCTGCGAGATTATCCGATGGCCGTTCCTAAGCGAAAAGTATCCCCCTCGCGGCGCAACATGCGGCGCTCGCACCACGCCCTGGGCGCCAACTCCTATGTCGAAGACAAGGAAACCGGCGAACTGAAGCGCCCGCACCATGTCGACCTGAAGACCGGCATGTACAAGGGCCGCCAGGTCATCACGCCGAAGGCCGAGTAGGCCATCGCGTCGGGCCCTCGGGCCCAAGCAGCTTTCGAGCCCCGTCCAGGCTTCCTGGGCGGGGTTTTGCTTTTGCGGCCCATGGGCGCGTTTGCCCAGGCGGGCGAAGGCCGCTAAACGATCCGGCGCCTTCCCAACACGCCTGGAGCTCCCATGACCGAAATCGTCGACATCACGGCCCGCGAAATCCTCGACAGCCGCGGCAATCCGACGGTGGAGGTCGACGTCATCCTGGAGGATGGCTCGCTCGGCCGCGCCGCCGTGCCGTCTGGCGCGTCCACCGGAGCCCACGAGGCGGTGGAAAAGCGTGACGGCGACAAGAACCGCTATGGCGGCAAGGGCGTCCTGGCCGCTGTCGAGGCGGTCAATGGCGAGATCTACGATGCGCTGTCTGGCTTCGACGCCGAAGACCAGCGCCGCCTCGACCAGCGCCTGATCGAGCTCGATGGAACCCCGAACAAGAGCCGCCTGGGCGCCAACGCCATCCTCGGCGTCAGCCTCGCCGCGGCCAAGGCCGCCGCGATTAGCGCTGACCTGCCGCTCTACAAGTACGTCGGCGGCGTGTCGGCTCGCGTCCTGCCGGTGCCGATGATGAACATCATCAACGGCGGCGCACACGCCGACAACCCGATCGATATCCAGGAATTCATGATCCTGCCGACTGGCGCTTCGACCTTTGCCGAGGGGCTCCGGATGGGCGCGGAGATCTTCCACGGGCTGAAGAAGGCCCTCAAGGACGCCGGCCACAACACCAACGTCGGCGACGAGGGCGGCTTCGCCCCGAACATCGGTTCGGCCGAAGAGGCCCTGGCCTTCATCGTGAAGGCGGGCGAAGCGGTCGGCTATCGCGCCGGTGAGGACTTCCAGCTCGGCCTGGACGTGGCCTCGACCGAGTTCTTCAAGAACGGAAAGTACGTGCTGGAAGGGGAGGGCAAGACTCTCGATCCGGCCGGCATGGTGAAGTACCTGGAAGGTCTGGTCGGAAACTTCCCGATCGTGAGCATCGAAGACGGCGCCGCCGAAGACGATCTCGAAGGTTGGAAGCTGCTTACCGACGCGCTCGGCGGCAAGGTTCAGCTGGTCGGCGACGACCTGTTCGTGACGAACCCGGCGCGCCTTTCCATGGGCATCGAGAAGGGCCTGGCCAACTCGATCCTCGTGAAGGTCAATCAGATCGGCACGCTCTCCGAGACCCTCGACGCCGTCGATATGGCTCATCGCGCGGCCTACACCGCGGTCATGAGCCACCGCTCTGGTGAAACCGAGGACTCGACTATCGCCGACCTCGCCGTCGCCACCAACTGCGGTCAGATCAAGACCGGCTCCCTGGCGCGTTCGGACCGCACCGCCAAGTACAACCAGCTCCTGCGCATCGAGGAAGAGCTGGGTGATCAGGCCATCTATCTCGGCGCGAAGGCTCTCAAGCGCCTCTAAACCGCCGTAAGGCGAGCGGAAAGATTTGCTCTTCCGCTCGCCTTTTGCGCTTTGTGTAACTGGAAATTAAGCACGTTCGCGTGAAATGCCTCCTATCAGGAGTGACAAATTTCGTCGTGCTCGCTCGCCTTCGCACATACCTGCCGACCGCGGCGCTGCTCTTCCTGATTGTCTATTTCGGGTTTCACGCCTTCACGGGCGAGCGTGGCCTTTTGTCTTCTACGCAAAGGGATGCGACCCTCGCGGCCAAGTCGCAGGAGCTCGCCGAGCTTCGCACCCAGCGGCAGGACCTCGAGGCGCGCGCCCGCCTGCTCAGGGACACCAGCCTCTCTGCGGACCTACTGGAAGAACGTGCCCGTTCCCTGCTAGGGTTTGCGCACCCGAGCGACTATGTGATCCGCGTAAAGCCCTGAGGGCGGATTCGATCGTTTGGGTCGAAGCACCTAAGCGCGGAGCGTAACCGCGAAAATGCATTCCTACGGGAGAGACGAATGGCGCGTGGGCAAACAGGCTCCGCAGCTAAGCGGAAGAGTAATGATACCGGTGTCACGAACCCGCCTGACGGTTCCGTAGGCCAGGACGAGCTCCTCCGTTACTACCGCGACATGCTGCTGATCAGGCGGTTCGAGGAACGCGCGGGCCAGCTTTACGGCATGGGCCTCATCGGAGGCTTCTGTCACCTCTACATTGGCCAGGAAGCCATCGCCGTCGGCGTTCAGTCGATCAAGGAGCAGGACGACCAGGTCATTACCGGCTACCGCGACCACGGCCACATGCTGGCCTGCGGGATGGACCCCAAGGAAGTCATGGCCGAGTTGACCGGCCGCGCGGGCGGCTCGTCCAAGGGCAAGGGCGGCTCGATGCACATGTTCTCGACCGCCGAGGATTTCTATGGCGGGCACGGGATCGTCGGCGCCCAGGTGGCGCTGGGAACGGGGCTCGCGCTCGCGAACCGCTACCGCGACAACAAGAAGGTGGCCTTCACCTACTTCGGCGACGGCGCCGCCAACCAGGGCCAGGTCTACGAGAGCTTCAACATGGCGGAGCTCTGGAGCCTCCCGGTGGTCTACATCATCGAGAACAACCAATACGCCATGGGAACCTCGATCGAGCGCTCCTCGTCGGAGACCCATCTCTACAAGCGCGGCTCCTCGTTCCGCATTCCCGGCGAGGAGGTCGACGGGATGGACGTGCTGGCGGTGCGCGCCGCGGCGCAGAAGGCCGCTGAGCACGCGCGCTCCGGCGAAGGTCCGTACATCCTTGAGATGAAAACCTATCGCTATCGGGGCCACTCGATGAGCGATCCGGCCAAGTATCGCACGCGGGACGAGGTTGACGAGGTCCGCAAGACCCGCGACCCGATCGACCACGTCCAGGAACTGCTGACGAAGAACGGTTGGGCGGATGAGGCGGCTTTGAAGACCATCGACGCAGAGGTGAAGGCGATCGTCGCCGACGCCGCTGAGTTTGCGCGGACCTCGCCCGAACCCGAACCATCCGAACTCTATACGGACGTCTATCTGGAGGCCGCCGAGTGACCGACGTCCTGATGCCCGCTCTTTCTCCGACCATGGAGGAAGGCACGCTCGCCAAATGGCACGTAAAACAAGGCGATACCGTCAAGTCCGGTGACGTCATCGCCGAGATCGAGACCGACAAGGCGACCATGGAGGTCGAGGCGGTCGACGAAGGGACCGTGGAGGAGCTCCTGGTTCCGGAAGGCTCGGAAGGCGTGAAGGTGAATACACCGATCGCCCGGCTCAGCGGCGATGGCGCGCCGGCGGCCAAACCGGCGACCGAAACGCCTCCCGCGCAATCCGCCGGGGATCCGGAGAAGAAACAGCCGGAGGAGGCCGAGCCGCAGGCTGAAGGCGAAGCGACCGCGCCGGTGACCCCCAAGGTCGAACTGCGGGACCCCGAGATTCCAGATGGGACCAAGCTGGTGAAGACCACAGTCCGCGACGCTTTGCGCGACGCCATGGCTGAGGAGATGCGCCGGGACGATGCGGTGTTCCTGATGGGCGAGGAAGTTGCTCAGTACCAGGGCGCTTATAAGGTCTCGCGCGACCTGCTGCAGGAGTTCGGCGACAAGCGTGTCGTTGATACGCCGATCACCGAATATGGGTTCACCGGCCTTGGCGTCGGCGCGGCGATGGCCGGGCTGAAGCCGATCGTAGAGTTCATGACCTGGAACTTCGCCATGCAGGCGATCGACCACATCATCAACTCGGCGGCGAAGACGCTCTATATGTCGGGCGGCCAGATCCAGTGTTCCGTGGTCTTCCGCGGCCCGAACGGCGCGGCGGCCCGCGTCGCCGCCCAGCATAGCCAGGACTATTCGTCCTGGTACGCCCACGTTCCTGGCCTGAAGGTCGTCGCGCCCTACGACGCGGCCGACGCCAAGGGCCTGCTGAAGGCGGCGATCCGTGATCCCAATCCTGTCGTCTTCCTCGAGCACGAGATGATGTACGGGCAGGAGTTCGACGTCCCGGCCGACACCGACTGGGTCGTGCCGATCGGCAAGGCGAAGATCCGCCGCCAGGGCAAGGACGTTACGATCACTGCGCACTCGCGAATGGTCGGCCTGGCGCTCAAAGCCGCCGAGGAACTGGCGGCCGAAGGCATCGAGGCCGAAGTGATCGACCTGCGCACCCTGCGCCCGCTTGATCACGAGACGATCGTCGAGAGCGTCAAGAAGACCAACCGCATCGTTACTGTCGAGGAAGGCTGGGGTCCGATGGGCGTCGGCGCCGAGGTGGTGGCGCGGGTGCTGGAGCACGCCTTCGACTATCTGGACGCTCCGCCGACGCGGGTGCACCAGGAAGACGTGCCGCTGCCGTATGCGGCCAACCTCGAAGCGCTTTCGCTGCCATCGGTCGAAAAGATCGTGACCGCGGCGAAAGCGGTCGCCTATCGGAAATGACGGCGCGGCGCTGACCATGACCACGCTCGCCGGACATTGCCATTGCGGAGCGATCCGGGTCGAACTGGAACCCGGAAAGCCCTTGGGTGAATTGGCGCTCCACGCATGCCAATGCGGCTTTTGCCGTCGACATGGCGCGCGGACCACCAGCGATCCGGACAGCCGGCTGCATATCGAAGCGGCGCCCGGTGCGTTGAACCTCTATCGGTTCGGCGCACGGGCCGTGGACGCGCTGCTCTGTGGCGAGTGTGGGGTCTACGTCGCCTCTGTCCTCCAGACGGACGATGGTCGGCTACTGGCGACCTTGAATGTTGCTGGCGTCGATCTCGAAGGGTTTTCCGACCGGACCGGCGAGCCCGTCAGCTACGAACACGAAACCCAAGACGAGCGACTGGCCAGACGCAAGGCGCGCTGGGCCCCAGCGGTGCTCGTCGAAGCCCTGCCCAGCGCCTGAGAAGCTTGAAGATGACCATTGATGTCCTGATGCCCGCGCTGTCTCCCACCATGGAGGAGGGGACGCTCGCCAAGTGGCACGTGAAGAAGGGCGACGCCGTGAAGTCCGGCGACGTCATCGCCGAGATCGAAACCGACAAGGCGACCATGGAGGTCGAGGCGGTCGATGAGGGCACGGTCGAAGAGATCCTCGTCCAGGAGGGGGCGGAAGGCGTGAAGGTGAACACGCCGATCGCGCGCCTGACCGGCGACGACGCCGGCGCGGCCAAGCCTGCGCCGAAGGAGGAAGCGCCGAAGGAGGCCTCAAAGTCAGAGCCGACCAAGGCCGAGCAGTCGGCGCCTGCGCCAATCGAGGCGCCCAAGGCCTCCGCCTCTCCGGCGCAGGCTCAAACGCAGGCCTCCGGCGAGCGGATCTTCGCCTCGCCGCTGGCGCGTCGGCTCGCCGAGCAGAAGGGCCTGGACCTGAAGCAGGTCGAGGGCTCGGGCCCGCACGGTCGGATCATAAAGCGTGACGTCGAGGGCGCGACGCCCCAGGCGAAGGCGCCGTCGCAGCCTGCGACGGGCGCTGCGCCCACCGCTTCGCGCCCGGTGCAGACGCTTGCCCAGATGGGCATTCCGGACGGCAGCTATGACCTCATTCCGCTGGACGGTATGCGCAAGACCGTGGCGAGGCGGATGACGGACAGCTTCCGCGATGTCCCACATTTCCCGCTGAACATCGACCTCGAGATCGACCAACTCCTGGCCTCGCGCGCCAAGATCAACGCGCTGCTGGAGAAACAGGGCGTAAAGGTCAGCGTGAACGACCTGGTGATCAAGGCCGCCGCAGTGGCGCTGAAGCAGGTGCCGGAGGCCAACGCGTCCTATTCGCCTGAAGGCATTGCGATGCATCACCATGCGGATATCGCCATGGCGGTGGCGCTCGACCACGGCTTGATCACCCCGATCATCCGCCAGGCGGAAACCAAGGGATTGGCGCAGATCGCGGTCGAGGCCAAGGATCTGGCAGAACGCGCCCGAAACAAGAAGCTGAAGCCTGAGGAGTTCCAAGGCGGCACCTTCTCGATCTCGAACCTAGGCATGTTCGGAATCCGGAGTTTCGCCTCGATCGTCAACGAGCCGCAGGGCGCGATCCTGTCGGTCGGCGCGGGTGAGAAGCGTCCGGTCGTCAGGGGCGATCAACTCGCCATCGCCACGGTGATGAGCGTCACGTTGACCTGCGACCATCGGGTCGTGGACGGCGCGATCGGCGCGCGTTGGCTAGCGGCCTTCAAGGCCCTGATCGAAGACCCCATCACGATGATCGTCTGAGGTGAGTGATATGGATTTCGACGTCATCGTCATCGGCTCGGGGCCAGGCGGCTACGTAACCGCCATTCGTGCGAGCCAACTGGGCTTCAAGACCGCGATCGTGGAGCGAGAAGCGCTCGGCGGCGTGTGCCTGAACTGGGGCTGCATTCCGACCAAGGCTCTTCTGAAGTCGGGCGAAGCCTATGAAACGCTCGGCCATCTGGCCGACTACGGTCTGAAGGTCGAGAAGGCGAGTTTCGATTTCGGCAAGGTGATGGAGCGTTCGCGGAAGGTCGCGGCCCAGCTCAATTCCGGCGTCGGCTTCTTGATGAAGAAGCACAAGATCGAGGTCATCGAAGGCGTCGCCAAACTCGAAAAGGGGCAGGGCGCGCCGAAGGTCACCATCGCGCTCAAGGGCGGCGGAACGCGGTCGGTGCAGGCCAAGCACGTTATCCTGGCCACGGGCGCCCGTGCGCGAACCATCCCCGCGATCGGCCTGGAGCCGGACGGCGACCGCGTCTGGACTTATCGCGAAGCCATGATCCCCAAGACCGCGCCAAAGTCGCTGATCGTCATCGGCTCAGGCGCGATCGGGATCGAGTTCGCGAGCTTCTACCGCGCGCTCGGCTCCGATGTAACCGTCATCGAGGCGCTGCCGCGCATCCTGCCGGTGGAGGATGAGGAAGTCTCCAAGGCTGCGCACAAGGCTTTCGAGAAGCGCGGCCTGAAGTTTCGGGTCGGCGCCTCGGTTAAGAAGCTGACCAAGTCGAAGACGGGCGTCTCGATCGAGCTCGAAGCCGGCGGCAAGGCCGAGACACTGCAGGCCGACGTGGCGATTGTCGCCGTCGGCATTGTCGGCAATGTCGAGGATCTTGGCCTGGAGGCGCTCGGCGTAAAGATCGAGAAGACGCACGTCGTGACGGATGGCCACGGCGCCACCGGCGTGGCTGGCCTCTATGCGATCGGCGATGTCGCCGGGCCGCCGTGGCTAGCTCACAAGGCCAGCCATGAGGGGGTGCACTGCATCGAGCACATCGCCGGCCTGAAGCCGACGAACCTCACTTCGCCGATCCCAGGCTGTACCTATTCCAATCCCCAGATCGCCTCGGTTGGGCTTACGGAGGCCCAGGCGAAGGAGCAGGGGATCGAGCTCAAGGTCGGCCGCTTCCCGTTCCGCGTGAACGGCAAGGCGATCGCGTCAGGCGAACTGGAAGGCTTCGTGAAGACCGTCTTCGACGCCAAGACCGGCGCGTTGATCGGCGCGCACATGATCGGCGCCGAGGTCACCGAGATGATCCAGGGTTTCACCCTGGCGATCACCATGGAGGCTACTGAAGCGGAGCTGCAGGCGACGGTCTATCCGCACCCGACGCTCAGCGAGGCCATGCACGAGTCGGCTTTGGACGCGTACGGACGCGTGCTGCACATCTGACCTGCTGCCGGGCCGCCGGCCCGGCCATGCCCTTCGCGCGAGGGTTAGAA
>JAEXKM010000116.1 GCA_023445705.1 Pseudomonadota bacterium | reverse complement strand
CGGGGCGCGGGCGCGCGACTGTTCACCACGGATGGCGAAGCCTATCTCGACTGCATGGCGGGCATCGCCGTCAACGCGCTCGGCCACGCCCATCCTCGCCTCGTGCAGGCGGTGAAGGACCAGGCCGAGAAGCTCTGGCACGTCTCCAACGTCTTCAAGATTCCGGGCCAGGAAGAACTGGCCAAGGTGCTGACCGACCTCACCGGCCTGGACGAAGTGTTCTTCACCAACTCCGGGACCGAGGCGATCGAGTGCGCCATCAAGACCGCCCGGAAGTACCACTGGGCCAAGGGTCAGCCCGAGCGCATCGACATCATCGGTTTCGACGGTTCGTTCCACGGCCGCACCCTGGCGGCGGTCAACGCCTCGGGCAACGCGGCCTACCTCGAGGGCTTCGGCCCCCGTATGCCGGGCTTCGTTCAGGCGCCCTTCGGCGACATGGAGGCCCTGAAGGCGGCCGTCGGCCCGACCACGGCGGCGGTGATCGTCGAGCCGGTGCAGGGCGAGGGCGGCGCGCGCGCGCTTACCGAGCAGCAGCTTCGGGAGCTTCGCAGCATCTGCGACGAGGCCGGGATCCTGCTCATCCTCGACGAAATCCAGTGCGGCCTCGGCCGCACCGGCAAGCTGTTCTCCTGGACCTGGGCCGAGGGCGTGAAGCCGGACATCGTCGCGCTCGCCAAGGCGCTGGGCGGCGGCTTCCCGGTAGGCGCTTGCGTCACCACGGCCGCGGCCGGCGCCGGCATGACCGTTGGCTCGCACGGTTCGACCTATGGCGGAAACCCGCTGGCCATGGCCGTCGGCCTGGTCGCGATGGAAGAGCTGTCCAAGCCGGAGCTGATGGATCACGTCCGCGAGGTGGCGGGCTACTTCACCCAGCAGTTCAACGGCCTCAAGGACCGCTATCCGGACGTGGTCCTCGACATCCGCGGCAAGGGCCTGCTGATCGGCCTGAAGCTCGCGACCAACAATCGCGAGTTCATGCAGCACGCCCGCGATGAGCACGTGCTGCTCGCCGGCGGTGGCGACAACTGCGTGCGCCTGCTGCCGCCCCTCAACCTCACCCTCGAAGAGGCCCGTGAGGCGGTGGAGAAGATCGAGCGCGCCTGCGAACGCGCTCGCCAGAAGGCGAAGGCCGCCGCCTAACCCATCAGATCCCGCTCATTCCTGCGCAGGCCGAGCCTCAAGCCCCCGGGCTGGCTCTGTCCAGTTCGGCAGAGGTCCGCCTCTGCCGGGGATGAGCGGGTTTTCAGGACCGGATTCGATCCAATGACCCAATCCCCGAGACACTTCGTCGACCTTTGGAAGATCGAGGCGGCGGACCTGCGCGCGATCCTCGACGACGCCAAGTCCCGCAAGGCCGCGCGCCGCGGTTGGCCGCAGGGCCGCCCCGACGGCGACGCCCCTGCGCGCGAGCGCACCCTGGCGATGATCTTCCAGAAGAACTCGACGCGGACCCGCTTCTCGTTCGACGCCGCCATGCGTCAGCTCGGCGG
Organism: Pseudomonadota bacterium; assembly: GCA_023445705.1. GTDB lineage: Bacteria > Pseudomonadota > Alphaproteobacteria > Caulobacterales > Caulobacteraceae > Phenylobacterium. The sequence goes on along the minus strand of JAEXKM010000116.1, from coordinate 14,284 downwards.
CGACGTGATCATCTCCACCGCCAACGACATGCAGCTCGGCCGCGGCGAGACCATCGAGGACACCGCCAAGGTGCTTTCGCGCATGGTCGATGCGATCATGCTGCGCGCCAACAGCCACGAAGACGTCGAACGGCTGGCCTATGCCTCGACCGTGCCGGTCATCAACGGCCTCTCCGACCGCGGGCATCCCTGCCAGATCATCGCCGACCTGATGACCTTCGAGGAGCATCGCGGGCCGATCAAGGGGCGCACGCTGGCCTGGATCGGCGACGGCAACAATGTCTGTTCCAGCTTCATCCACGCTGCGCCCAAGCTGGGCTTCAAGCTGAACATCGCCAGCCCGGCGCTCTACCACCCGGACCTCATGGACCTAGCCCGGGCAGCCGAACTGCAGGGCCAGATCTTCACGACCGCCGATCCGCGCGAAGCGGTTCGCGGCGCCGACTGCGTGATCACCGACACCTGGGTCTCCATGGGCGACACCGACCATGACGAGCGCATGGAGGCCTTGGAGCCCTACCAGGTGGACGGGGACCTCATGTCGCTGGCCGCCAAGGACGGCGTCTTCCTACATTGCCTGCCCGCCCACCGCGGCGAGGAAGTGACGGACGACGTCATCGACGGGCCCCAGTCGCTGATCTGGGACGAGGCCGAGAACCGCATCCACGCCCAGAAGTCCATCCTGGCCTGGTGCTTCGGCGCGATCTGATCGCTTGGCCCCTCTCGGATCGTCATCCCCGGCCGCGCATGCGTGCCGGGGATTCATACGCGGCGATCGCGCGCTAGAGCTTGGCGCCTATGGATGGCCGGGACCTGACGGCCCGGCCATGACGAGCCGTGAAGAAGTGGGTGCTCCACCCGGAGTTTGATCGACCCGCGAGCTTCAATGGATGACGCAAGTAAGAGCCAAGCTCGCAACTTGGTCTCTCCCATCCTATATGCGCGCACCATGTCCGATATCGCTCTTCAAGCCGCCCCCGACGACATCGTCGCCCCCTTCCAGATCGAGGGTGAGGCCGTGCGCGGCCGCGTGGTCCGTCTCGGTCCCGCGATCCACGAAATCCTGTCCGGCCACGCCTATCCCGAGCCGGTCGCCAACCTGCTGGGCGAGGCCTGCGCGCTGGCCGCCCTGGTCGGCTCCAGCCTGAAGTTCGACGGCCGCCTGATCGTCCAGGCCCAGGGCGACGGACCGGTGCGCTATGTCGTGGCCGACTACGACACCGCCGGCTCGCTGCGCGGCTACTGCCGGTTCGACGAGGAGGAAGTGGCCAAGCTCAGCACGGGCTTCGCGCGTCCGGGCGCCAAGTCGCTCCTGGGCGGCGGAATCTTCGTGATGACGGTGGACCAGGGGCCGGACATGGACCGCTACCAGGGTATGACCGCCATCGAGGGCGAAACCCTCGCCCTGTGCGCCGAACAGTATTTCGCCCAGTCCGAACAGACGCCCACCCGCGTCCGCCTCGCCGTCGGTCAGGCCGATGTGGGGCAGGGGCCGCGGTGGCGCGCCGGCGGCATGCTGATCCAGAACATCGCCGAGGACCAAACCCGCGGCTCGACCGAGGAAGCCTGGAACCGCAGCCAGGCGTTCTTCGAAACCATCGGCGAGGACGAGTTGGTCGATCCGACCATCTCGGCCGAGACCCTGCTGTTCCGCCTCTTCCACGAAGACGGCGTGCGGCTGTTCGAGGCCAAGGCCCTGCAGGCCTTCTGCCGCTGTTCGGAGGAGCGGATCAGCACGGTCCTGAAGTCGTTCGGCCCTGACGAGCGCGCTGAAATGGTCGAGGACGACGGCCAGATCCGCGTCACCTGCGAATACTGCGCGAAGGTCTACGCCATCGACCCGGCGGCGCTGGACTGATCTCCGCGCCGCCGGGACCGGCTCAGGCCGCGTCCAGCGCGCGGCTGACGTCGCGGCTCAGGTCGCCTACGCCTTCCAGGCCGACGCTCATCCGCACCCAACCTTCGGTCAGGCCGATCTCGACCCGTTGTTCTTCGGGCATCGAGCGGTGCGTCGTGGTCGATGGGTGGGTCGCCATCGACTTGGCGTCGCCCAGGTTGTTCGAGATGTCGACGATCGATAGGGCGTTCAGGAAGCGCCAGGCCGCCTCGCGGCTACCCAGGTCGAAGGCCACGACGTTGCCGCCGCCGGTCATCTGGTTGGCGATGATCGCCGCCTGCGGGTGGTCGGGCCGGCCGGGATAGAGCACCTGCTTGGCCTTGCTGTGGTGGGCGATGACCTCGGCGATCTTGCTCGCGTTCTCCGCCTGACGGCGAACCCGTAGGTCTAGGGTCTCCAGGCCCTTGAGCAGCACCCACGCGTTGAACGGCGAGAGAGCCGGGCCGGTATGGCGCAGGATGTCCTTGTAGGCCTCGGTCATCAGTTGCTCGGCGCCGAGGATCGCGCCCCCCAGGACGCGGCCCTGGCCGTCGATGTGCTTGGTCGCCGAGTAGACGACGATGTCCGCGCCCAGCGCCAGCGGCTTCTGGAAGACCGGGGTGGCGAAGACGTTATCCACCACCAGCTTGGCGCCGGCGGCGTGCGCGATCTCGGCCACGGCGCCGATGGCGGTGACTTCCAACAGCGGATTGGCCGGGGTCTCGACCAGGAAGGCCTTGGTGTTCGGCCGGACTGCGTTCTTCCAGGCTTCAAGGTCAGTGGCGTCGACATAGGTCACCTCGACCCCGAACCGCGGCATCCAGTCCGAAAGGATCCACCGGCAGGAGCCGAACAGCGCCCGGCCCGCCACGATGTGATCGCCGGCCCGCACCAGGCCTTGCAGCGCAACGTGCACCGCGGCCATGCCCGAAGCGGTCGCCTTGCAGACGTCGGCGCCTTCCAGCAGCGCCAGGCGCTCCTCGAACATCGCCGTCGTCGGGTTGCCGAAGCGTTGGTAGATGAAGCCGGGCTCCTCGCCGGAGAACCGGCGATCGGCCGCCTCGGCGCTCTCGTAGGAGAAGCTCTGGGTCAGGAAGAGCGCCTCGGAGATCTCGCCATACGGGGTGCGCGCCATGCCGCCGCGCACCAGCTTGGTCTCCAGTTCCCAATCGCGCACGTCTTCAGCCATGGCGGCTCCTCGCAAATACTAGAAAAAGCAGAGGCTCTCTAAACTCCCTCCGGGCGATCGCCGCCAGGGAAAATCTGCCGCAACCTTTAGAGAATGGCGCGCGGCGGCTTGCCAGACTCGTGGCGGGCGGCGAGTGTCGCGGCGATGAGTGACGCCCCCGGCATTCTGCCTTCCCAATCCATCGAAGATCTGATCGCCACCGGCGCCATCACCGCCTCGCGGCCGTTCGACGCTGACCAGGTCCAGCCGGCCAGTCTCGATCTGCGCCTGGGCGCCCGCGCCTGGCGGGTGCGGGCTTCGTTCCTGCCGGGACTGGGCCGCACGGTGCCCCAGCGCATCGAAGACGTGGCCATGCACGAGCTCGACCTGACCAAGGGCGCGGTGCTGGAGCGGGGCTGCGTCTACATCGCCGAGCTCCAGGAAAGCCTGACCCTGCCCAAGGGCGTTTCGGCGCGGGCCAATCCGAAAAGTTCGACCGGCCGCGTCGATGTGTTCGTTCGGCTGCTGACCAACAACTCCGTCGCCTTCGACGACGTGGCCGAAGGCTACAACGGCCCGACCTATATCGAGATTGCGCCCCAGACGTTTTCGATCCTGGTGCGCACGTCCACGCGCCTCAACCAACTCCGACTTAAGCGCGGCGACCCGCCGAAGCTCTCGATCCGCAGCGTCGGCGTCGATCTCTCCGACGGCGTCGCCGGGTTCCGCGCCCGCCGTCACGCCGGCGTGGTCGACATGGACCATGTCGACGGCCACGACCCGCGCGACTTCTGGGAGCCGCTGATCCCGCGCCGCGGCGAGCTGCTGTTGGACCCAGGCGAGTTCTATATCCTGGCCTCGAAGGAAGCTGTCGAGATCCCCGTGATGGAGGCGGCCGAGATGACGCCGATCGATCCGTCCGTCGGCGAGTTCCGCGTGCATTACGCCGGCTTCTTCGATCCCGGCTTCGGCACCGAAGAGGCCAACGCCGTCGGCTCCAGGGGCGTCCTGGAGGTGCGCAGCCACGAGACGCCGTTCCTCCTGGAAGACGGTCAGACCGTGGCTCGGCTGGTTTATGAGCCGCTGACGGCTAAACCTGCCCGTCTCTACGGCGAACTCGGCTCCCACTATCAACGCCAGGGCTTGAAGCTCTCCAAGCATTTCCGCGTCTGGGGCTAGGCCCGAGCCCAGCCGTCCTTGACCGAAAGCCCTGCGCGCGCGAAAGGCGGGCGCATGAAAATCCTCCTCGTCGGCTCTGGCGGGCGCGAACATGCGCTGGCCTGGAAGATCGCGGCTTCGCCGCTGGTGAAGCGCCTGGTCATCGCGCCGGGCAATCCGGGCATGGCCGCTCTGGGCGAGCTGGCCCCGCTGAAGCCCACCGACGTCCCCGGCTTGGTGGCGCTGGCCCAGGAGATCGCGGCCGACCTCGTGGTGATCGGCCCGGAAGTCGCGGTGGAGGCGGGCCTCGCCGACGCCCTGGCGCAGGCAGGCATTGCGGCGTTCGGCCCGGTCGCCGGGGCCGGCCAGCTTGAAGCCTCCAAGGCTTTCACCAAGGCTTTCGCCGACCGGCACGGCCTGCCAACCAGCGCCTACAAGGTCTGCGAGCAGGCTGACGAGGCCAAGGCCGCCCTGGACGCCTTCAAGCCGCCCTACGTGATCAAGGCCGACGGGCTGGCCGCCGGGAAGGGCGTGGTGATCGCCCAGGACCGCGCCACCGCCGAGGCCGCGATCGACGACGCGCTCGGCGGGCGCTTTGGCGCCGCCGGCGCCCGGGTGGTGATCGAGGAGTTCCTGGAGGGCGAGATCGGCTCGCTCTTCGCGCTCTGCGACGGCCAGCACTCCATCGTCTTCGGCGCCGCTCAGGACCACAAGCGCGCCTATGACGGCGAGAAGGGACCCAACACCGGCGGCATGGGCACCTATTCGCCCGCGCCCGTGTTCACGCCCGAACTGGTCGATCAGGTCCGCACACGCCTCGCCGAACCGACCTTCGCCGGCATCGCCGCGGAAGGCTCTCCCTACAAGGGCGTGCTCTTCGTCGAACTGATGGCGACCAAGGACGGCCCCAAGCTCGTCGAGTTCAACGTCCGCTTCGGCGACCCGGAGTGCCAGGTGCTGATGCTGCGCCTGGAAAGCGATCTGGTCCCGTATCTGGTGGCCTGCGCCAATGGGACCCTGGCGCAGGCTCCCGCGCCGGTCTGGCGCGACGAGGCGGCGATCTGCGTCGTCCTGGCGGCGGACGGCTATCCGGAAAGCCCGGTCACCGGGTCGATCATCCGCGGCGCCGAGCAGGATTTCGGCCCCGAGGTCGTGGTGTTCCACGCCGGCACCTCGCGTGATCCGGACGGAACACTGCGTGCGTCAGGTGGTCGCGTCCTCAACGTCTGCGCCCGTGGCGCCACGCTGCAGGAAGCCCGCGACAAGGCCTATGCCGCGATCGAAAAGATCGACTGGCCCGGCGGCTTCCACCGCACCGACATCGGCTGGCGCGCGCTCGCGTCTCGGTGACGGCGGCGTCATTTTTTAGAAAATCCGGTATGGAATTCGCCTCGGCGCTTGCTCGGCAGGGCCGCGCCTCGGTATGGTGGTTCAAACAAGTGTACGACCCGAGGGAACGCCATGGCCGACGCCGCCGAGCAACAGCGCGAACAGCTTAACAGCGGAACCAAAGAGGTCGCCGAAAGCCACCGCTTCGACGAGTCCGCGCTCGACGCCTGGATGAAGGCCAACGTCGCCGGCTACGAAGGCCCGCTCGAGGTTCGCCAGTTCAAGGGCGGCCAGTCGAATCCGACCTACCAACTGATCACCCCGAACAAGAAGTACGTCCTGCGCCGCAAGCCGCCTGGCAAGCTTCTGCCCTCGGCCCACGCGGTCGACCGCGAGTACAAGGTGATCACCGCGCTCTATCCGACCGGTTTCCCGGTGGCGCGCTCCTATGGCCTGTGCACCGACGACAGCGTCATCGGCACAATGTTCTACGTCATGGACATGGTGGAAGGCCGCATCCTCTGGGATCAGCAGCTTCCGCAGTACGAGCCGGCCGAGCGGCATGCGATCTTCATGTCGAAGATCAACACCCTGGCCGACCTGCACAACACCGACTACCAGGCCATCGGCCTCGGCGACTACGGCAAGCCCGGCAACTATATGGGCCGTCAGGTCGATCGCTGGACCAAGCAGTACAAGGCGTCCGAGACCGACCACATCGAGGAGATGGAGCGGCTGATCGAGTTCCTGCCCAAGAGCTTGCCGGAGCAGGAGCGCACCTCGATCGTCCATGGCGACTACCGCCTGGACAACATGGTCTTCCACCCGACCGAGCCACGCGTGATCGCGGTTCTGGACTGGGAACTGGGCACTCTGGGCGAGCCGCTCGCCGACTTCACCTATCTCCTGATGAACTGGGTCAACGGCACGATCTCCCAGCTTCCTGACCTGAAGGCGCACGGCATCCCGACGATCGATGAGGCGGTGGAGGCCTATTGCGCCCGCACCGGCCGGCCGGGCCTGCATCACCTGGACTGGTTCTTCGCCTACAACATGTTCCGACTGGCCGGCATCTGTCAGGGCATCGTCGGGCGCGTGCGCGACGGCACGGCCAACAGCCCCCAGGCGGCCGCCATGGCCCAACGCGTGCCGGTGCTCGCCAAGTCGGCCTGGACCTACGCCCAGAAAGCCGGGGCCTAGAAACTGATATCGTGGCGTGCGATTAGGGCGTTCGGCCGATCCGGGTCTTACGCCCAACGTCCGCACGGAGCCCCATGACCGACCTTACTGGCGCGCCTGAAGTCGTGCGCGAGCGGCCGCCCTTCTGGCGGCGGCGGCCCTGGCAGTTCGCGGCGGGGGGCGTGCTTCTGGTCGTGGCCGCCCTGGTCTTCATGGTCTGGTCGCTGCCCTTGGGCCGCGCCCTGGAGCCGCTGGCCAACCCGACGCTCATTCTCGTCACCGCCGACGGAAAGCCCTTCGCTCGCCGCGGCTCCTACAAGGAGCAGCCGGTCGATGTGACCAAGCTGCCGAAACACGTGCCCGGCGCCTTCGTGGCCATCGAGGATCGGCGGTTCTATAGCCACTTCGGGATCGACCTGCGTGCGATCACCCGCGCCGTGACCCGCAACGTCTCGGCTGGCGGGGTGCAGGAGGGCGGCTCCACGATAACCCAGCAGCTCGCCAAGAACGCATTCCTGACCAACAAGCGCAGCCTGCGCCGCAAGGCGCAGGAGGCGATGATCGCCCTCTATCTCGAGGCGCGGCTGTCCAAGGACGAGATCCTCTCGCGCTACCTCTCCACGGTCTATTTCGGCGACGGGGTCTTTGGCCTGCGCGCCGCCGCCCGACACTATTTCGACAAGTCGCCCGAGGACCTGAGCATCGGCGAAGCGGCGATGCTCGCCGGCATGGTGAAGGCGCCTTCGCGGCTTGCGCCGACCGAGAACCTTCCGGCCGCCCAGGAGCGGGCCCGCGTCGTCATCGGCGCGATGGCCGACACCGGCGTCATCACCGCCGAACAGGCCCGCCGCGCGCAGCCCGCCCGGGTGCGCCGCGGCACTGAGAACCTGCCTGTCGGGTCCTATTTCGCGGACTGGGTTTCGCCCCAGGCCCGTCGCGCCTTCGAAAGCGCCTATGGCGAAGTGATGGTGCCGACCACCCTCGACTCGGTCTTGCAGGATCGGGCCGAAGAGATCGTCAGCGGCGCCCTTCGGCGACATGGCGGCTATCTGCACGCGACCCAGGCGGCGCTGGTGGCCATGCGCCCGGACGGCCGCATCCTGGCGATGGTCGGCGGCGACGACTACAAGCAGAGCCAGTTCAACCGGGTGTCGGACGCCAAGCGCCAACCCGGCTCGGCGTTCAAGCTCTTTGTCTACCAGGCGGCCCTGCGCCAGGGCATGACGCCCGACAGCCTGATCCTCGACGCGCCGGTGACGATCGGCGACTGGTCGCCGAAGAACCACGAGGGTCACTACGCGAACCGCGAGATTCACCTGCGCAACGCCTTCGCCGGCTCGTCCAACGTGGCGGCCGCGCGTCTGGCCCAGCAGGTCGGCCGCAACGCGATCATCCGCGCGGCCGAGGACATGGGCGTACACGCCGATTTCCCGCCCGACCTGACGCTGGCTCTTGGCACCGCGCCGATGACCCTTCTGGACCTGACGGCGGCCTATGCCGGCGTGGCGTCGGGCGACATCCCTGTGGTTCCCTATGGTGTCGAGCAGGCCAGGGTCGCGCCCAAACGCAAGTTGCCGGCGCGAGAGCGCGACCAGTTGCTTGATCTCATGCGCGCGGCCGTCACCTTCGGCACCGCCAACGGCGGCAATGTCTCGCAATACGCCTACGCCAAGACCGGTACGACCCAGGACTATCGCGACGCGCTCTATCTGGGCTTCGTCGGCGACTTGGTGATCGGCGTTTGGGTCGGCAACGACGACAACAGCCCGATGAATGGCGTGGCCGGCGCCGGCCTGCCGGCGGAGATCTGGCGCGACTTCGCCAGGTTCGCTATGGGCAAGGGCATGGTCCGCGCGGGAGGCCGCCAGATCGGCCTGGCCCCCGTGGCTCCGCCCCCGGTCGAGGAACTCGAGCTGGACCCGCTGGCGGTTCCGCCCGAGGACGGCGCCGCGCCGGCCGTGGTCGCGCCGCCCACCGCCGAGGTCACTCCGGCGCCGCCGCCCGCGCAGCCGGAGGCCGCGCCCCAGCCGGCCCCGCAGCCGATCTTTTAACGGAAGGGCGCGAGCAGGCGCTCCAGAGCCGTCTCGTCTTCGAAGACCGCGCGAACCGGCCAGGCGGTGACCTTTTCGCGCCATTCCGGCGGCAGTCGCACCCAGTCCTTCTCGGTCGTCACCAGGCCGGCGTCGAACAGCTCCGCGCGGTCGGCCAGCAGCCTCAACGCCGCGGCGTCGTAAGCGAAGTGGTCGGGGAAGGGCAGGAAGTCCTCCAACTGGCAACCGGCCGCCTTCAGCGCACGCTCGACCTTCCAGGGCATGGCGATGCCGGCGAACCCGACCTGCGGCCCCTCCGGCGGGGCCGCAGCCGGGTCGAGGCGGGCGATCAGCACCGGCTTGTCGCGGAACACCCGCAGCAGCTCCGTATCAGGCTCGGCCAGATCGGCAGGCAGCATCAGGATCACCGCGTCGGCCCGAGCCAGGCCTTTGGCGAGGGGCTCGCGTAGCGGCCCGGCAGGAAAGACTGAGCCGTCGCCCAGGGGCCAGACCCCGTCGCGCGTCTCTCCGTCCACCACGACCAGCGACAGCGCCTTGCGCAGGCCGGGGTTCTGGTGGCCGTCATCCATGACGATCGCCTTGGCGCCTGCGCTTGCAGCCGCCTGCGCGCCCGCCACGCGATCTCGCGCGATCCAGATCGTGGCGTCCTGGGCCATCATCAGCGGCTCATCCCCCACCTGAGCGGCGGTGTTGCGCGCGGGATCGACCCTCAGCGGGCCTTGCTCGCTGCCGCCATAGCCGCGAGCGAGTCCGTGAGCGCCCGGCAGGCGGCGCAGCAGTTCGCGCACCACCGGGGTCTTGCCGGCCCCGCCGACGGTCAGGTTGCCAACGCAGATGACCGGCGCGCCCGGATCGACCGGCTGCGCCTTGGCGATCCTCCGCGCCGTGACCGCCGCCCAAACCCACGAGACGGGCTTGAGAAGCAGCCGCGACACCGGCGCGGGCGCGTCCTCGCGCACGTACCACCAGCGGGGCGTCGACAGCTTCATGCCGGCAGGAGCGGTTCGAGGAGACGCAGGGCAAGATCCAGCGCCGCGCCCTGCCGTTCGGCATAGGCCTGGGCGGCGCGGCCGATGCGCGGCGCGATCAGCGGCTCTTCCAGCAGGCCCTTCAGGTCGCGCGCCAGCACGGCCTCGTCCTCGCACTCGATGGCCGCCACGCGTTCGAACATCTCCTCATAGGTCGCGGCCGCATTGAAGGCATGCGGCCCGGTCACGACGGGCACGGCCAGCCTCGCCGGCTCGAGTGGATTGTGGCCACCGATGCCGGGCACGAAGCTTCCTCCCATGACCGCGACGTCGCACGCCCGAAAGAACAGCCCCATCTCGCCCAGCGTGTCGGCCACATAGGCCGTCGTGGCGCTGGTCAGGGGTTGGCCGGCCGAGCGCCGGGCGACCATATGCCCGGCCTGCGCCAGCAGGCCCGCGACAGCCTCGCCGCGGTCGGGGTGGCGCGGGGCGATAACCAACAGGGCGTCGAGGCCACGGCAGGCGCGGATGACGATCTCCTCTTCGCCGGGATGGGTGCTGGCGGCCAGCACCACCCGCCGGGCGCCCATGGCGGCGTGCAATCGCGCCAGCTCGGCTTCGACGACCGGCAGCGGCGCGCCGATATTCTTCAGGTTCAGGCGGGGCCCGGTGCGCGCGCCCAGGTCTCTCAGCCGTTCCTCGGTCTCACCATCCTGCGGCAGGATGAGGTCGAAGGCCGACAGCAGGGCGGCGGCGGCTCGTGGCGCGCGCCGCCAGCCCTTGGCGCTCGCCTCGGTGATCCGGGCCGACACCAGGGCGAGTTTTGCGCCGCTCGCTTTCGCGCCGAGGATCAGATTTGGCCAAAGCTCGCTTTCCACCTGGATCACGGCGTCCGGGCGCCAGTGGGCCAGGAAGCGTCGGACCGCGCCTGGCGCGTCGATGGGGGCGTACTGGTGGATGACGCTCGGCGGCAGGCGACCGGCCAGCAATTCGGCCGACGTCCTGGTGCCGGATGTGACCAGCAGGGTGCGGCCGGGCTGTTCCAGCGCGTGGACCAAGGGCAGCAGCGACATGGTCTCGCCCACGCTCACCCCGTGCAGCCAGATCAGCGGGCCCGGCGGGCGCGAGCGGTTGGCGCGTCCCAGCCGTTCGCCCAGCCGCGCGGGATCCTCCTTGCCGGCCTTCGCTCGCCGGCGCAGCAGCGCCGGCGCCAACGGCTCGGCCAGGCCGAGCAGGCTGGCGTAGAGCGCGAGTGAAAGCGGGCGCAAGGGTCAGATCGCGTGGATATGGGCCAGGCGGCAGGCGTCCGGGTGGCCCGTCTCGACCTGGAGCGTGGCATGGCCGATGCGGAACTTGCTCGCCAGACCCTCCGAGGTCGCGTGCAGGAACTCGTCGCCGTCGGCGTTCTCCGGCCTGGTGAGGTGGACCGTGAGGGCCGTCTCGGTGGTGCTCATCGCCCAGATGTGCAGGTCGTGCACCTCGGTCACGCCCGGGCGCCCCAGCAACCAGGCGCGGACGGCGTCGACATTGACGCCCCGGGGCGCTGCGTCCAGCGCCAGGTCGACCGAGTCGCGCAGCAGCGCCCAGGTGCCGATGATGATCACCGCAGCGATCAGAAGGCTGAGCGCCGGGTCGATCCACTGCAGCGAGGTGAGGGCGATCAGCCCCGCGCCCACGACGACTGCCAGCGAGATCGCCGCGTCGGCCGCCATGTGCAGGAACGCGCCGCGGACGTTCAGGTCGTCGTGGCCCTTCATGAACATCAGCGCCGTGGCGGTGTTGATCACCACCCCGATCGCCGCCACCGCCATCACCGGGCCGGGCTGGATGGACGCGGGCTCCGCCAGGCGGTGAATGGCTTCGGAGACGATGATCCCGACCGCCACCAACAGCAGGACGGCGTTGGCGAGTGAAGCCAGGACCGTGGCCTTGCGCAGGCCATAGGTGCGGCGGCTCGTCGGCGCGGTCTTGGCGAGGATGGTCGCGCCCCAGGCCAGCAGCAGGCTGAGGACGTCCGACAGATTGTGGCCTGCGTCCGCCAACAGGGCCAGGGATCCTGACCACAAGCCGGCGGCGGCCTCGGCCAGGACGAACGCGAAGTTCAGCCCGACGCCGATCGCGAAGGCTCGGCCGAAGTCCTTCGGTGCGTGGCTGTGTCCGCCAGGGCCATGGTGGTGATGCCCGTGCCCGTGGTCATGTCCGTGGTCATGGGCGTGATCATGATCGTGGTCATGGTCGTGCGCATGGCCATGATCGTGGTCGTCGCGCCGATGTGCTGAGTGATCCTGGGCCATGGCCTTATGTGTCACCCAACGTTCCGGCGATCAACGCCGCGTCACCAGGGTCTTCGCCCGCTGGGTCGTGGCGGTCAGTTTCGCGGACAGGTCCTGAATCAACGCCTGGATCATGGCTTCGTCGGCGTCGGCCGGGACATAGAACGGACCGTCCCATGCGGTGGCTCCGCGGCCGAACGGCCAGGCGAACGTCACCTTGTCCCAGGTGTCGAGCTCGATGGCGGGCGAAACGGCCAGCCCCATGAGATAGATCGGCGCGCCGGTCTTCTTGGCGATTTGCAGAGATCCCGCGGCGATCACCTCCGCGGGACCGCGCGGGCCGTCCGGGGTGACGATCAGGACGCCGCCCTGGTTCACCCAGCCAATCGCTTCGCGGATGGCCGCCACCGCCGCACGGGCCTTTGCGGTGTCGCCCTTCTTGGCGGACGAGGTGCGGATCGCGGGAAATCCAGCGCGTGACAGGGCTTGGGCGATGAACTCACCGTCCGCCGACGGCGAAACCATGCAGCGCACCTTGTCCCGTCGCCACCACACCGGCGCCAGGCCCAGGCACAGTGGAATGCTGCCATGCCAGAAGAGCGCTACGGCCGGCTTGCCGTCGCTGAGCACGGGCTCGACGCATTCGAGGTTGTCATGGACCCAGCGCCGGCCTCGCAGGGTCACGATCAGGTGCAGATAGAGGACCCAGCCGAGGAAGGCCTGGACCGCCGGATGACGCAGAACCTTCTTCACGCGGTGGGCTCCGCGTCCAGATCCTGGCTCTTGGCGAGGCGAGCATAGAGCCCGCGCTTCTTCATCAGGCTGGCGTGATCCCCCTGCTCGACGACCTGCCCTTTCTCGATGACGTAGATGCGATCTGCGCCGCGGACCGTGGAAAGGCGGTGCGCGATCAGCATCGTCGCCCGGCCGGCCATCAGGCGCGACAACGCTGCCTGCACCTGTTGCTCGCTTTCGGTGTCGAGGGCGCTCGTGGCCTCGTCCAGCAACAGGATTGGCGCATCCTTCAGGAAGGCCCGGGCGATGGCGATCCGCTGCCGCTGCCCGCCGGAAAGCCTGGCGCCGGCTTCGCCGACCACGGTGTCATAGCCGTCCGGCAGGGCGCTGATGAAGTCGTGGGCCGCGGCGGCCTTGGCGGCTTCGATGATCTGCTCTTCGCTCGCCTCGGGGCGAGCATAGGCGATGTTGGCGCGGATGGTGTCGTCGAACAGAAACGGCTCCTGGGTCACCAGGGCCACGTGATCGCGCAGCGACGCCAGCGTCACGTCCCGGACGTCTGTGCCATCGATGGTCACCTTGCCGCTGCTGGCGTCATAAAAGCGGGGGATCAGGTTCAGGATCGTGGTCTTGCCGCCGCCGGAGGGGCCGACCAGCGCGACGGTTTCGCCGCGACGGACCTCCAGATTGACGTCGTGCAGGGCCGGGCGGTCCTCGACGCGGTAGGCGAAGCCGACGTCTTCGAAGCGGATGACGCCCTCGCGGATGGTCAGGTCGGGCGCGCCGGCGCGCTCGCGGACTTCCGGCTCCACGTCCAGGTCGGCGAACAGGCGGCGCGCGGCCGAGAGGCCCTCGGCCATCACGGTCTGCAGATTGGCGAGCTGGCGCAGCGACTGGGACGCCAGGCCCAGGGCGCCGATGAACGCGACGAAGGCCCCGACGTTCATGCCGCCCGACTGCGACCGCCAGCCGGCATAGGCGATCACCCCGGCGGTGATCACCGTCATCAGGGTCTCGGTGGCCGGCGCCGCCCTGGCCCGGGCGTTGGCGCCTTTCACCAGGAAGCGTTGGCGGCGCTTCACCACCTCAGCGACCCGCGCCTCTTCATAGGCCTCGCGGTTGTCGATCTTGACGACGCGCACGCCGTCCAGGCTTTCCATGATCGCCGTCGACAGGGCGGAGGTCTCGGCCATCGCGCCCTTGGTCGCCTTCACCGTCCGCTTGGAGAAGCGGCGCATCACCCAGGTCGAGAGCGGCGCGGCGATCACCAGGGTCAGGGACAGCATCAGGTCGTTGCCGACCATGACGACGATGGCCCCGATCACGGTGAGCAGGTGCTGGGTGTAGTTGATGATCCCGGCTGTCGCGGCCTCGCGGATCAGGCCCGCGTCATAGAGCACCGAAGAGACGAAGGAGCCGGTATGCGCCGAGCGCAACCGCGCGAGGTCGGCGCGCACCAGCTTGCCGAACAGCTGGACCTGGACCTGGCCGACCACCTCGTTGCCGATGCGGTTGACCTGGCTGGCCTGGATCACCTGGGCCAGGCC
>JAEXKM010000040.1 GCA_023445705.1 Pseudomonadota bacterium | reverse complement strand
AAGACGCGTTGGTCGAAGCCGCCGCGCGCCGCGCGCTTGGCCAGTCGTTGCGCCTCCACCTCTTCCATGGAGAAGCCGCTGGCCTCGGCCAGTGCAGTCATCACCTCCAGGACATCGGCAAGCTCGGCGGCAAGTTCGGTGGGGGAGACCGCGTCTCGAGCCTCTCCAGCCTCCTCAACCAGCTTTTCCTTCAGCGCCGCGAGGAACTCAGCTTCGTCGAGTTGGCGCTCGAAGACGGCTAGCCCCTGGTCGCGCATCATCTGCGGTAGGCCGTCCCGGATCAGCTTTTGAACCCGAAATCGCATGTCAGGGGACGTCGTCGTCGCCGACCACGCCGCCTTCGTCTTCCCAGGCCCCGATGGCCTTGGACTCGCCGCGGGTGAACTTCAGGCGGACCCCGGACCCGAGGCCGCCACCGTCGTCGATGAAGACCACGCCGAAGCTGTCGAGCGCGCGGATGATGGCGTTAACGTCATCGGTCGGCGTCAGAGGCGCATTTCCGGCGATCTCGATCCGCTGGATCTTCTGGGCGTCGACCCCCGAACGGATCGCCAGCTTCGTGCGGCTGACGCCGCTCAGGACCCGGCCAGCGGCGATTTGCGCGCCAGAGATGGTCGTCTCCATGGTTCCTCCATCGAGATGTTGGCTCAGGGCTTCTCCTGAAACACCCGGTAGCCAGGCTCTTCAGCTATGGCGAGCATCTCACGATCTCCGCTGGTGTCGCCATAGGCGGCGCGTAGGCGGATGTCGGGGCCGAACACCTCCTGCAGCCGAAGCACCTTTTCGTGACCGCGGCAGTTGGCGCTGGCGAAGGCGCCGGTGGCGCGATCGCGCTCGTCAAAGGATAGCTCGGTGCCGAGCAACATGTCGGCGCCCAGCCCCCGGGCGAAGGGCGCCACGATCATCTGCGGCGAGGCGGTGACGATGACGAGCTTGGCGCGCCGCTGGCCCCAGCGGCGCCAGGTCCGCAAGGCGTCGGGCCGTAGCAGGCGAGGGGCCATGAGTTGGGCGAAGGTCTGAGCGTCCGCCTCGATCTTCGCGCGGGACACACCGCGAAGGAATTCGCGCGTCGCGGCGGCCTTGATCCGGCCGCGGTCGCGGTGCCCGATATAGGCGATCGCCGCCGGAACGAGCTTGATAAGGCCAATGTGATAGCGGACCGGGCCAGCGCGCCAGCGCAGGAACGCGGTATAGCTGTCGCGTGTGGTCAAGGTTCCGTCGAAGTCAAAGGCCACAACGCCCGAGTCTTCGATGCGCTCGTCCAAGGATTCCAACGAGGCGCCTCCTATGCGCCGTAGTTGTCGTTTAGCCATCTATCCCCCAACACGTCGCCTACTGCGACATGTCAACTCAGGCGCGGGCCGCAAGGCCTGTAGATTTCGGCGTTCGCGCGACCGCGTTAGGCCTTGCGCGCCGGCTCTCTTGCGCCAGTTCGACACAATCCCATCTAGAGATTCGGACATGCCCGCCATCGGGCGCCCCACAGCCAAATGTCACGGAAGCATGTCGAAGGCTTGTGATCGTGGCCCGGATCGGGGAATGTCAAGGATTAGAGAACTCCGGGCACGTATCCTGCACTGATGGCGTCAGGGACGCCCTCCCCGGGACAGCGAAGGCGAAGACTCCAGTCGGCGTCGTCGAGAGAGTGAGAAAACGACCATGACCAAGGCCGCAAGCGGGGACTCCAAGAGCACGCTGTACTGCTCTTTCTGCGGCAAGAGCCAGCATGAGGTCCGCAAGCTCATCGCGGGCCCGACGGTGTTCATCTGTGATGAATGCGTCGAGCTGTGCATGGATATCATCCGGGAAGAGCACAAGATTTCCTTCGTGAAGTCGAAGGACGGCGTGCCGACCCCCAAGGAGATCCGGGAGGTCCTAGACGATTACGTGATCGGTCAGGACCACGCCAAGAAGGTGCTCTCGGTCGCCGTTCACAACCACTACAAGCGCCTCAACCACGCGACGAAGAACAACGACGTCGAACTGGGTAAGGCCAACATCCTGCTCATCGGGCCGACCGGCACCGGCAAGACCTTGCTGGCGCAGACCCTGGCTCGAATCATCGACGTGCCGTTCACCGTCGCGGACGCCACGACCCTGACCGAGGCGGGCTACGTCGGTGAGGACGTCGAGAACATCATCCTGAAGCTGCTTCAGGCGGCCGACTACAACGTCGAGCGCGCCCAGCGCGGCATCGTCTACATCGACGAAGTCGACAAGATCAGCCGCAAGTCGGACAACCCTTCGATCACCCGCGACGTGTCGGGCGAGGGCGTCCAGCAGGCGCTGCTGAAGATCATGGAAGGCACGGTCGCTTCGGTGCCGCCGCAAGGCGGCCGCAAGCATCCGCAGCAGGAATTCCTGCAGGTCGACACGACGAACATCCTGTTCATCTGTGGCGGCGCCTTCGCCGGCCTTGAGAAGATCATTTCGGCGCGCGGCCAGGGCACTTCGATCGGCTTCGGCGCCAAGGTGTCCGATCCCGATGACCGCCGCACCGGCGAGATCTTCCGTCAGGTGGAGCCTGACGACCTGCTGCGCTTCGGCCTGATCCCAGAGTTCATCGGCCGTCTGCCAGTGATCGCCACCCTGGACGACCTCGACGAGGTCGCCCTGGTGAAGATCCTGACCGAGCCGAAGAACGCCTTCGTGAAGCAGTACCAGCGCCTGTTCGACATGGAGAACGTCGGCCTGACCTTCACCGACGACGCCTTGCTGGCGGTCGCTCGCAAGGCGATCCAGCGCAAGACCGGCGCGCGGGGCCTTCGGTCGATCCTAGAAGGCATCCTGCTCGACACCATGTACGAGCTGCCGACCTATGACGGCGTCGAAGAGGTCGTGGTCAACGCCGAGGTGGTGGAAGGCCGCGCCCAGCCGCTGGTCATCTATGCCGAGCGTCGCGACAAGGGCGGCGCCGCCTAGCGCGAGCCGTCATTGCAGAAAGACAAAGGCCCCGCGGAGCGATCCGCGGGGCCTTTTGCTAGGCTATTTCCGCGCCTCTCGCGGCTTCAAGCGTTCGCGCCAATCCAGCGTCGTCAGCCAGTAGCGGCTGGTGCGGTCGAGAAAGCCATCGCTGCGTCGGGCTTCGATCCAGCCGTTCATCAGGTTGAGCATGTCGGCGTCACCCTTGCGAATGGCGAACGCCGAGGCCGTGCGGGTGAGGGGCTCGCCGTCGACGACCACGTAGCGGTCGGGCGCCTTGGCGGCGATCAGACGCGGGATCGGCGCCTTGTGGGCGAGGGCCGCGACGGCCCCAGCGTCAAGGGCTCGCTCGGCCGAGATCAGGTCGGGGAACTGCTCGATCGTCGCGAGCGGGAACTTGAGCTTGGCGAAGTCGGCGGCGGGCGCGCCATGCACGACGCCGATCGAAACGCCTTCCTTGTCCAGGGATGACTGTTGGACTGGGGCGGAGCCGGCGGCGACCACCGACACGTCGCTCTGGCCATAGGGGGTGGTGAACCAGGCCTCGCGCAGCCACGCCGGCTCGATCGCGAGCGAGGCGGCGATCAGGTCGCAGTCGCCCTTGTTGAGGCGGCCGATCATGTCTTCGTAGGAAACTGGAACGAACTCCGGCGTCAGCCCGAAGTCCGTGGCGAGGCGTTGCCCGATGTCGATTTCGTGCCCGATCCAGCGCCCTCGCGGCGTCTTCATCGCGTAGGGCGCGGACTCGACGACGCAGATCCTTAGAGCGCCTCGCTTGACCGCCTCGTCGAACGTCGCCGCGGCGGCCGGGGCTGAAAGGAGCAGCGAACCAAGTATGGCGCCGGTCAGCAGGCCGCGTAGCATATGGATCACCTCGCCAAGTTCAGCCCGGATGAGAGTTGCATTGCCAGGTCCTGACAAGGGCTATTTTCAACACGAGGTTGTTGCAGCTAGGGTCGCATTGAATAGGCGTCGGAGGTTGGTGGGATGCGGGTCGGATTGATGATCACGGCGGCGGCCCTGGGCCTCTGGACGGCCCCGGTCACGCCGGCCCTGGCGGATTCGTACGTGGACTGCTCCTCCTCCGGCTATGGCCGCAACTACTGCCCGGTAAGGACGGGCGGGCGCGTGTGGCTGGACCGGCAGTACAGCAACAACAACGGACAATGCATCGAGGGGCAGACCTGGGGCTGGGACAATCGCGGGATCTGGGTGGATCGCGGCTGCCGCGGCCGCTTTCGGGTCGAGGACCGCTATAGCGGCGGCGGAGGCAAGGATAAGGACAACACCGCCGCGGTCGTCGGCGGCCTGCTGATCGGCGGCCTGCTGTTGGGCGCGCTGGCGGCCAACGCCAACAAGAACGACGGAGGCTCCTCCTGGACGGGAGACTCTCGCCTGGCCGTGGATAGCTGCTCCAACGAGGCCATCAACGAGGCCTCGCGCTACGGTCGACGGGCGCGGGTGGACCGCATCACCTATGCGCGGCCGCAGGGGAGGGGCTATTCGGTCCAGGGCTATGTGACCGCCGACGTCGGGCCCCGAGAGGTCTCCTACAGCTTCAATTGCCAATACGACGGCCGTTACGCCAGCGTGGAGTTGAACTGATGCGCAGAACGCTCGCCGCCGCTCTGATCGCTATGACCCTGGCGGCTTGCGACCGCGCCGCCGAGCCTGCAGCTCCGCCAGCCGCGCCGGCGGCTGAAACTCCGACGACGGCTTCTCCGCCGCCGACCCCGGTTTCCGCCATCCTTGCGCCCGAGGGCCAGTTCGACGCCATCAGCAACACCGCCATGAGCGTCACCGGCGACCTGACCGGCGCGGCGGGCGGCCTGACCTTTGCCCAGGGGCAGGACTACGGCCTGAGCGGCATGGCCGCGGGCAAGGCCGTCGACGCCTATGCCGACACGAAGGCGAGCTTCGCGAGCCTGATCAACGTGCCCGACGCCGCCGAAATCCGGGTGTTCAAGGTCTCGCGGGAAGAAAAGGGCGGGGCCAGGAACGGCGGCCTTTGCGGCGCGGATTCGACCACCCATGTTGTCACCTACCAAGGCGTGGATGGGACAGGAGCGCCGGCCCTGTTCGTGATCGCCTTCAAGGGCGCAGCTCCGCCGAGCGCCACGAGCCCCGAAGCCGACCTCTGCGGAACCTACATGTACGCGCCCAAGTCCGCCGGCTAACCAAAAGCCGGAAACACAAAACGTAACATTTCGAGCCAAAAGCTCTGGACGAAATGTTGAAAACTCCCAGAACCCGGGAGTTGCACAAAGGCTGCGCTTGAATATCGACGGCGCCTTTTCCTAGACAGATCGCCGCGCAGATTGCTGCTG
>JAEXKM010000039.1 GCA_023445705.1 Pseudomonadota bacterium | reverse complement strand
CCTCAGGAGCCGCCCCGGCAGGAAGCTCCTCGCCAGGAGGCGCCGCGTCCGGCGGCTCCTCAGGCCGCCGCGCCTGCGCCGCGCGCCGAAGCCCCCGCCCGTCAGGATGGTCCGCGCGGCGGTGGCGCCGCGCAGGGTCAGACCCGTACTTACGAGCCGTCCCGCGAGCGTCGTGACGATCGTCCGACGACGACGACCTATCGTCCGGAGCGCGCGCCTGGCCGCTTCGAGAACACGAATTTCGGCCAGCGCGCGCCGCGCGCCGACGCGCCGCGTCCGCCTCGCGATGATCGCGGTGGTCCGCGTGGCGATCGTCCGCAAGGCGGCCGCCCGCAGGGTGATCGCCCGCAAGGGGATCGTCCGCGTCCGAGCGGCGAGCCCGTCCGCTATTCGGCGCTGTCGCCGCGTCCGGCCCCTGGCCGTCCCGGCGATCGTCCTGGCGGCCCGCGCCCGCCGCGCGGCGCTGCGCCTAACGCGCCGCCTGCGACGCCCGAAATCCAACGCGCCACCCGACAGGCCCCGCGGCCCGGCGGTGAAGCTCGCCGTCCGGACGACGAAGAGGATACCCGCCGCAAGACCCCGACTGCGCCGAACAAGGCGATCAGCCGGGTCAAGGGCGCTGCCCAACGCCGCGAAGGCCGCCTGACCATTCAAGCCGTGGCCGGCGACGACGAGGGCGCTGTCGAGCGGATGCGTTCGCTGGCCTCGGTCCGCCGGGCGCGCGAGCGTGAACGCGAGAAGCGCAAGGGCGGCGGCCAGGAGCAGGCCCGCGCGGCGCGTGAGGTCGTCATTCCGGACGTCATCACCGTGGCCGAGCTCGCCAACCGCATGGCGACCCGCGGCGTCGAGATCATCAAGTTCCTGATGCGTCAGGGCGTGATGCTCAAGATCAACGACGTCATCGACAACGACACCGCCGAACTGGTGGCCACCGAATTCGGCCACACGGTGCGCCGCGTTTCGGAAGCCGACGTTGAAGAAGGCTTCATCGGCGAAGAGGACATGGACGATCATCTCGTCCCGCGTCCGCCGGTGGTGGCCGTCATGGGCCACGTCGACCACGGCAAGACCTCGCTGCTGGACGCGCTGCGTTCGGCGGACGTGGCGGCTGGAGAGCATGGCGGCATCACCCAGCACATCGGCGCCTATCAGGTGCGTCTGGCCAGCGGCCAGGCGGTGACCTTCCTCGACACCCCTGGCCACGCGGCGTTCTCCGCCATGCGGGCCCGCGGCGCCGACGTGACGGACATCGTGATCCTGGTGGTGGCGGCCGACGACGGCGTCATGCCGCAGACGGCCGAGGCCATTCAGCACGCCAAGGCGGCTGGGGCCCCGATCATCGTGGCGATCAACAAGATGGATAAGCCCGATGCGAACCCGCAGCGGGTGATCAACGAGCTGCTGCAGCACGAGATCGTGGTCGAAAGCCTCGGTGGCGACACCCAGGTGGTCGAAGTCTCCGCGCTCAAGAAGGAAGGCCTCGAGAACCTCATCGAAGCCGTCCTCGTGCAGGCCGAGATGATGGATCTGAAGGCCAACCCGGACCGCACTGCGGACGGCACGGTCATCGAGGCGAAGCTGGATCGTGGTCGCGGCGCGGTGTCCACCGTGCTGGTGAAACGCGGCACCCTGAAGCGTGGCGACATCGTCGTGGCCGGCTCCAACTTCGGCCGCGTTCGCGCCCTGCTGAACGAGCGTGACGAGCAACTGGACTCGGCCGGTCCTTCGGTGCCGGTGGAAATCCTCGGCCTCGATGGCGCCCCGAGCCCGGGTGAAGCCTTCGCCGTGGTCGAAAACGAAGCCCGCGCCCGCGAGCTCACCGAGTACCGGACCCGCCTGAAGCGCGAAAAGGCCGGCTCGCCGGTCGCCGCCGGCGTGACCATGGCCGACTTCATGGCCAAGCTTCAGGACAAGAAGGTCTCGGAGCTGCCGGTCATCATCAAGGCGGACGTGCAGGGTTCGGCCGAGGCCATCGTGGGCTCGCTGGAAAAGCTGGCCACCGACGAGGTCCGTGCGCGGATCATCCTGTCGGGCGCCGGCGCGATCAGCGAAAGCGATGTCACCCTGGCCAAGAGCTCGGGCTCGCCGATCATCGGCTTCAACGTCCGCGCTTCGAAGCAAGCTCAGGCCCTGGCCGAGCGTGAAGGCGTCGAAATCCGTTACTACTCGATCATCTACGACCTGATCGACGACATCAAAGGCGTGCTCTCGGGCATGCTGGCGCCGGAACAACGCGAAACCTTCCTGGGCAACGCGCGGGTCCTGCAGGTGTTCGACATCACCAAGGTCGGCCGGGTCGCCGGTTGCCGGGTCACCGAAGGCGTGGTGCGCCGTGGCGCTCGCGTCCGGATCATCCGCGAAGACATCGTGGTGCTCGAGCTGGGTACGCTCAAGACCCTCAAGCGCTTCAAGGACGAGGTCACCGAGGTGGGCTCGGGCGTCGAGTGCGGGATGTTCTTCGAAGGCTTCCAGGACATCAAGGAAGGCGACGTCATCGAGTGCTTCAACCTCGAAGAAGTCGCGCGCAGCCTCTAGTTCGCCGCTTTTTGAGCAGAGATCAGGCCCTCGGGAAATCCCCGGGGGCCTTTTTCGTTGTGCAGCCGTTCGCCCGCGCAGGCGTTGCTGCTCGACGAACTGTCCAAGGTGACGCTGCATGCGAAATATCCTGGCCCTCGCCGCCGTCCTGCTGCTGGCCGCGTGCGCCGGCGGCCCCGCCGGAAATGACGACGTCCCCGAGCCGGCCAAGCCCGTAGACCTCACGCAGTACCAAGGGCTCTGGTACGAATACGCCCGCTATGAGAACC
The DNA here is from genome assembly GCA_023445705.1 of Pseudomonadota bacterium. GTDB lineage: Bacteria > Pseudomonadota > Alphaproteobacteria > Caulobacterales > Caulobacteraceae > Phenylobacterium. The sequence goes on along the minus strand of JAEXKM010000039.1, from coordinate 2,008 downwards.
GCTTTGAAGCCGATTGCGAGGCGGTGACGGCCGAATACCGCCCGCTGCCTGGCGGTCAGATCGCGGTCAGGAACACCTGCCGGCAGGGCGGCGTCGACGGGCCGGTCAAGGTCTCCGAGGGCAAGGCGGCGCCGGCCGGCGATCCGCTTGGGGCCAAACTCAAGGTGTCATTCTTTGGCCCTGCTCTCATGACCAACTATTGGGTGCTCGATCGCGCCGACGACTATAGCTGGGCGATTGTCGGCGAGGGTTCCGGCCGCTTTCTCTGGATACTCACCCGCCAGCCGCATCCGCCTGAGGCCCTGCGCAGCCAGCTTATCGCCAGGGCTCGCAGCTTCGGCTACGACACCGACATGCTCCGCTACACGCAACAACCGGTCCGTTGATGAGAAACCTCTTCCTCGCCTTCACCGTCTTCGTACTGGCTTCCTGCGCCACCACGCAGCGCTATGACGCGGCGGCCGATGTTCATGCGCTTCTGGTCTCCATCCGCGACAATGATCAGGCGACCTTCGACAAGCACGTCGATCGCGAGGCCCTGAAGCGCCAGGTGCAGGATCGTATGATGGCCGAGGCGCGTAAGGGCGGCGGCGACGGACTGGCCGCGCTCGGATCCCTGATCGCGCCGGCCCTAGCCGAGGTCGCGAGCGAGACCCTGATCCAGCCGCGGACCTTCCGCGCGGTGGCCGAGTACTACGGCTATGGGGCGAGCACGCCGATCCCCAACTCCCTCGTCATCGGCGGCCAACTGAAGACGGTGGGTGAGGGGCAGGTCTGCGCCACCCGCAAGAAGGACGGCCCCTGTCTGCTGACCTTCACGCGCGAGGCCGGGGTCTGGCGCCTGTCCGGCTTCGACGGCGATCTTTCCATGCTGCGCACCAAGGGCTAACCGGCCTAAGCTTTCGCCTAACAAGGTTAGGGGAGACGGCGATGGCTTATCGGGACGTCCTGGCGGACTACGAGAAGTTCCAGTTCGACGATGGCCGGTGGACACGCGACGTCTATCGGCGTGGCTCCGGGCCCGCCGTCGTGGTGATCCACGAAATGCCCGGTCTGCATCCTCTGGTCGTCCGGTTCGCCGATCGCGTCGCCGCGGCCGGCATGACGGTCTATTGTCCGCACCTGTTCGGCGAGCCTGGTCGTCCCGCCGACCATCCGCTCAGCGCCCTCACCATGCTTGGCGGGATCTGCATCCGCCGGGAGTTCAATGTCTGGTCGGCCGACCGGTCGAGCCCCATAGTCGATTGGCTGCGGGCTCTGGCGCGCCAGGCCCATGCCGAGTGCGGTGGTGACGGCGTCGGCGCGGTCGGCATGTGCTTCACCGGCGGCTTTGCTCTGGCGATGATGACCGAGCCCGCCGTCGTGGCCCCCGTGCTGTCGCAACCCTCGCTTCCCCTCGGGGCCGGCAAGGCCGAGCGCGCCGCGGGCATCGGCGCTTCCCCGGCCGAGATCGCCTGCGCAAGGCGCCGCTTCGACGAGGAAGATCTGTCGATGATCGGCCTGCGGTTCTACGGGGACCCCTTCGTCCCTGACGCCCGCTTCGCCACCTACCGGTCCGAGTTCGGCGACCGCTTCGAGGCGATCGAGATCGATCCGCAGGACGCGCGACCTGGCGGCCTGAAGCATCCGCATTCGGTGCTCACGATCAACCTCGCGGACGACGGTCCCACCAAGGCGGCCGAGGCGCGGGTCATCGCCTTCTTCCGGGAGCGCACCGGCGCGGCGTGAGCTTCGGGGTGGACTTCGCCCTCCGACACGCATAGAAGCGCGCCCTTCTCCTGAGCCGCCGCGTCCGATCCGCGCGCCAGGGTCGTAAGAGGCGCTAATTCAATGAAACGCACAACGTCCAAGGGCCGAGGCGGCCCGGTGGGCCCGTCCCAGCGTCAGTTGCGCGCTGGGGAACTCATTCGCCACGCTCTGGTGGAGATCCTTCGCGAAGAAGACTTCGACGACGAAGCGCTGGTGGGCACGTCGGTGACGCTCACCGAGGTCCGGATGAGCCCCGACC
>JAEXKM010000017.1 GCA_023445705.1 Pseudomonadota bacterium | reverse complement strand
CTAATTGGGGAGTGAGCAGCAGCAGCGGCGCGCCGAGCACGGTCGAAGATCCCGGCGGCAGCGGCAACAGGTTCGGAATGGCGAAAACGAACATCAGGGCGCCGAACGCACGGCCCCCGAAGCGATCGATGATGTCCCCGATCCGGACGCTGTCTTCCTCGCAAAGCTCCCGCAGGATCTCCGAGATCGAGCGATCGCTCTCCGCTTCCATCGTCCCCTTCCGCTAAGCCGCAGATGGCTCAACGCACGTCCGCTCAAATGGATGTGAACGAAAATCGGCGGTTTACAAGCCGGGTGTCTTTGCCATATCGGAGCGCCATGCGTCGTTCGACCATTAAAAGCGCGATTAAAACCACCATGCCCGCGGGGCTTGGGGGTTCGCGCGCGCACGCAGCGTAGACCCCAAGGACCCCGCCGGAAGGCCGGGGTCGCAATTATCTGAAAAGCGAGCGCCTCGGTCTTCCGGACCATCAAACCCGGAGACGATAACGCCATGCTTTCCACCGAAGTCGCCCGCCCCGCCGGCCAGCGCCTGTTCAACATCGCCATCGTCGGCGCGACCGGCGCCGTCGGCGTGGAGCTGATGGCCTGCCTTGAGCGCCGCAACTTCCCGGTCCGCTCGCTGAAGCTGCTGGCCTCGCCGCGCTCGGCCGGCCGCACCTACCAGTTCCAGGGGCGTCAGGTGGCCGTGGAGGCGCTCACCGCCGACAGCTTCACCGGCGTCGACATCGCCCTCTTCTCGGCCGGGGCCAGCATCAGCCGTGAGTTCGCCCCCATCGCCGCGGCCAAGGGCTGCGTCGTCGTCGACAACTCCTCGGCCTTCCGCATGCAGCCGGAAATCCCGCTGGTGGTGCCCGAAGTGAACGGCGCCCTGCTGGGCGAGCAGCCCCGTATCGTGGCCAACCCCAACTGCGTGGCCGCCATCGCCGTCATGGCCCTGCAGCCGCTGCACGCCAACACCCCGATCCAGCGGGTGATCGGCGCGACCTACCAGTCCGCCTCCGGCGCCGGCGCGGCGGCCATGGCCGAGCTGGAACAGTCGACCGCGGCCTATCTGGCCGGCGAGGCCTACGAGCCCAAGGTCCTGCCGCACCCCTACGCCTTCAATCTCTTCAGCCACAACGCCGGGGTCGACGCCGAGACCGGCTACAACGGCGAAGAGCTCAAGGCGATGGAAGAGATCCGCAAGATCATGGCCGCCCCGGACCTGCGCCTCTCCTTCACCTGCGTGCGCGTGCCGGTCCTACGCGCCCACTCCATGTCGCTGACCGTCGAGTTCGAGCGCCCCGTCAGCCCGGCCCAGGCCGAGGCCTGGCTCGCCGAGGCGCCGGGCGTGAAGCTGGTCAACGATGCGTTGCGCAACCACTTCCCGATGCCGAACGAGGCTTCGGGCGCCGACGACGTTCTTGTCGGTCGCATCCGCGCCGACCTCTCCGATCCGACGGGCCGCACTCTCAGCATCTTCGTGGTCGGCGACCAGCTCCTGAAGGGCGCGGCGCTCAACGCCGTGCAGATCGCCGAGCGCGTCGCGAGCTGATTCCCGCTGGGGTCGTGTCGGCGACGGGGTTAGAAAGGCAGGCATGAACGATCGCCCGCGCCTTTCCGCCGCCGAGGCCTCCGTCCTCACCCGCAGGATCACCCTGGCCTCCACCGGGGTGGCCTTGCTGCTCGTCACCATCAAGGGCGCGGTCTGGCTGCTCGGCGGCTCGACCGCCCTGCTGGCCTCGGCCGCGGACTCCGGCCTCGACCTGCTCGCCTCGCTGGTGACCTTTTTCGCGGTCCGCTACGCCTCCTCGCCTCCCGACGCCGAGCACCGCTTCGGGCACGGCAAGGCCGAAGCCTTCGCCAGCCTCATGCAGGGCGGGCTGGTCTTCGCCTCAGCGGCGCTGATCGGGCGCGAGGCGATCGGCGACATCATGAACCCCGGCGAGGTCAGCCACTCCGGCCTGGCGATCGTGGTCATGGTGATCTCCATCGTCCTGACCGCCATCCTCATCACCGCCCAGGGTTACGTGCTGAAGCGCACCGCCTCGGTGGCCGTGGCGGGTGACCGGGCCCACTACGCCACCGACCTCGCCTCCAACGGCGTCGCCCTGCTGGGGATCGGCGCGGCCGCCGCCTTCGGCTGGCGCGGCCTGGACGCCATCGCCGCCCTGGTCATCGCGGTCCTGCTGCTGTGGGGCGCGATCGGTGTCTTCCGCGAGGCGGCCAACCAGCTGATGGACCGCGAACTGCCGCTGGAGTCGCGCGAGCGAATCATCGCCCTCGTCGTCAGCGACCCTGGCCTCACCGACGTGCACCAACTAAGGACCCGAGCCTCGGGTCCGTACGTTCACATCCAGATGCACGTCGATCTCGATCCCGCCCTCTCCCTGCAACAGGCCCACGCCGCCGTCGTGGCTGCGGAAAAACGCATACTTTCCGAGTTTCCCAGCGCCGACATCATCATCCACCCGGACCCGCGCGGCGCGGCCGAACCGCATGGCGGCGCATTTGCCGAAACAGCGCTCGGTAAACGCGGCCTTAAGGAGGGTTAGGGATACTCAGCCGCCTAATGAGTCTCGACCTCACCCTTCACCATTTCCCGCTCGACCCCGCCTCGCGCCAGGTGCGCCTGGCGCTGGGCGAAAAGCGCCTGCCGTTCGCCGAGGAAGCCGTGCGCTACTGGGAGCGGCCAGCCGCCCTGGTGAAGATGAACCCGTCCGGCCTGACGCCGGTGCTGACCGCCTCCAACGGCCGCGACACCCTGGCGCTGTGCGAGAGCCGGGCCATTCTCGACCACCTCGAGGAAACCTATCCGGACCCGCCGCTGCTCGGCCGCGACCCCGGCGAGCGCGCCGAGGCCCGGCGCCTGCTGCAATGGTTCGACCGCAAGTTCGACTACGAGGTCGGCGGCTTCCTGCTGCACGAAAAGATGGAGAAGCGTCTGCTTGGCCTGGGCGCGCCTGATCTGGCCAGCATGCGGCAAGGCCGCGAGGCCCTGCGCGCGCACCTCGTCTATGTCGAAGGCCTGCTGTCGTCCCGCGACTGGCTGGCCGGCCGCCGGCTCTCCCTGGCCGATTTCGCCGCAGCTGCGCATCTGTCGGTCATCGACTATTTCGGCGATGTTCCCTGGCGTGACTTCCCCGCGGTGAAGACCTGGTACATGAAGCTGAAATCGAGGCCGTGCTTCCGGCCGCTCCTGGCCGATCGCTGGCCCGGCCTCGCGCCGGCGCAGCACTATGACGACCTCGACTTCTGACCTCGCAAACGCCAGCGCGCTGATCCGCAAACGGGCCGCTGAGCTCGGCTTCGACGCCTGCCGCTTCGCCAGCGCCGCCGATCCCTGGCCGGCCTCCGCCCGCCTCTCCGAGTTCGTACAGCACGGCCGCCATGGCGAGATGGCGTGGATCGCGCAGACGCAGGACCGCCGCACGCATCCCACCGCCATGTGGGACGGCGCTCGCTCCGCGGTCATGCTCGGCGTCAACTATGGCCCCGATCACGATCCGCTGGCGATCCTGGAGCAGCGCGACCACGGCGCCATCTCCGTCTACGCTCAGGGCGACGACTATCACGAGCTGATCAAGGGCCGGCTCAAGCAGCTCGCCGGCTGGATCGTTTCCCGGTTCGGCGGAGAGCTGAAGGTGTTCGTCGACACCGCCCCGCTGATGGAAAAGCCCCTGGCCGAACGCTCCGGCCTCGGCTGGCAGGGCAAGCACACCAACCTCGTCAGCCGCGAGTTCGGCTCCTGGCTGTTCCTCGGCTCCATCCTGACCGAGCTGGACCTGCCGCCCGATCCGCCCAGCGGCGGTTCCTGCGGCCAGTGCCGCGCCTGCCTGGACATCTGCCCCACCGGCGCGTTCCCGGCCCCCTATCAGCTCGACGCCCGGCGGTGCATCTCCTATCTGACCATCGAGCTGAAGGAGGCCATCCCTCGCGACCTGCGGCCCCTGCTCGGCAACCGGATCTACGGCTGCGACGACTGCCTGGCGGTCTGTCCCTGGAACAAGTTCGCCAGCATCTCCCACGAACAACGCCTGCACGCCCGCGACGCCCTGCGCTCGCCTGCCTTGCGCGACCTGGCGGCGCTGGATGACGCCGCTTTCCGGGCGCTCTTCGCCAAAAGTCCGGTCAAGCGCATCGGCCGCGACCGCTTCCTGCGCAACGTGCTCTACGCCATCGGTAACTCGGGCGATGCGAGCCTCGCCGAAGTGGCGGCGGCCCATCTGACTGAACCCTCACTCGTCGTTCGCGGCGCCGCCGTCTGGGCCCTGTCGCGCCTCCTCCCGGCCTCGGCCTTCGCCGGCCTCCGAGCTCAGACCACGGAAACCGATCCCAACGTCCTCGCGGAGTGGAACGCCCCCAGCGGTGGAGCGCCCTAGACCTTCCCTATCTTTGGTTCGTCATGGCCGGGCCGTCAGGTCCCGGCCATCCATAAACGCCTGAGATAGCCGAAGACGCTGATGCTTATGGATCCCGGTACGCATGCGCGACCGGGGATGACGATGAAGGGGCGGACATTTCGGGGCCATATGCGGGTTCGGGCCGGCGCAGACGGTCCTAGGCCTCCTGCCACTGCGGCCGCGCCTCGCCAGCCTGGGCCGCCTTCGCCCGCTTGAAGCCGTCGCGCGCCTGCAGCCGGGCCCAATAGTCCGCAACCGTCGGGCTGAAGCGCTCGGACAGGCCCAGGGTCTCGGCCAGCAGCAGCGCATAGCCCACCGAGATGTCCGCCGCCGTGAACCGGCCCGCGCACAGATGCTCAGCGTCCTGCAGCGCCGCGTCCACCGCCCGCAGCCTGGCCATGAACCAGCGGGCATAGTCCTCGGCCACCTGCGGGTTGCGCCGCTCCTTGGGCTCCAGCCGCGTGTAGCGAAGCACCAGGGTCTGAGGGAAGGTCAGGGTCGCCTCGCCCAAGTAGAGCCAGTTGAGCCAGGCGCCATAGGCAGGGTCCGCCGGCTCCACCAGCAGCGGGCCGCCGTGCTTGACCGCCAGGTACTGCACGATCGCCGACGACTCCGTCATCCGCGTCGCCCCGTCGACGAAGAACGGGATCGTGCCCAACGGATTGACCTGCAGATACTCCGGCGAAAGCACCCGCGGCGGGAAGGGCAGCAGCTTCAGCTCATAGGGAAGCGACAGCTCTTCCAGCGCCCACAGCGCCCGGAACGACCTGGCGTCCGCGCAGTGCCAGAGGGTGACCATCAGTCGGCGTAGACCGCGGCCCGCTTCTGCATGTTCGACATCACCGCCTCGACCTGGTTAGGCGAGCCGATCAGGGCGGTCTGTTCGACGCTCTCGGCCTTCAGGATCGCGTGCTGGTCGGAGTCCATCATCATGTTCAGCAGGCGCTTGGCGCCGCGGATCGCATGCGGGTTCTTGCCGGCGATCTCCGCCGCCACCGCCAGGGCCTCGGCGCGCGGATCGGCGCAGACCCGGGTGGCCAGGCCCAGGCGCTGGGCTTCCTCGCCCTCGAAGATCCGGCCGGTATAGGTCAGCTCGCGGGCCAGGTCGTCGCGCACCAGTCCCTTCATCAGCACCATGCCGGCCATGTCGGGCACCAGGCCCCACTTGATCTCCATCACCGCCATGCGCGCGTCGGCCGCCACGAAGCGCATGTCGGCGGCCAGGGCGAGCTGGAAGCCGCCGCCGAAGGCCACGCCATGCACGGCGGCGATCACCGGAACCGGCTGCTCACGCCACACCATCACCGCGTGCTGGGCGCGGTTGGAGCCGCCCGGCGTGCGATCGGCCGTGACCAGCGAACCGCCGCCGGAGGACTGCCCGCCACTGCGCTCGCCAGAGGCCATCTTGCCGAAATTGCCCATGTCCAGCCCGGCGCAAAAGGCTCGGCCTTCGCCGGACAGCACGATGGCCCGAACGCCCTTTTCGGTCTTCAGCCGCTCGCCGGTCTCGATCAGGGCCGAGAACATGGCGTCGTCCAGGGCGTTCATCTTGTCCGTACGCACCAGGCGGACATCGGCCACGCCGTCCTTGATCTCGACCTTGATGCGTTCTTCCATGGCGCTCTCCCTTCGCTCTCTTTCGTCACGCTGGCACGCTTTGAGACCCTCGCCCAGCCGTGACCTCGCGTCAGGCCTCAGGACTCCGCGTCACCGCGCCTTATCGGACAGCACCGCGATGGCCGGCTCGGCGCCGACGCTCTCGATGATCGGCGCCTCGGCATAGAGCGCGTCGCGCTCGTCGAGTTGGCGACGGATGTCGGCGTGCTTGTCGGCGTCGAGCTTCCAGCCCAGCACGCAGGCGCCGCCCAGCATGACGAAGATGATCGGGCCGATGATGTAGGCGAGCTCCAGGCCGAAGATCGCCCGCGGCGTATTCCCCGCGCCCGCCGTCGCGTCGTAGCCGATCTGGGCCAGCAGCGGGAAGGTGAGGCCGATGGCGAAGGCCGAGGCGATCTTGTTGGCCAGCGCGTTCAGCGCATAGATCAGGCTGAGCCGCTCCTGCCCCTGCTCCAGCCGCACCTCGTCGGCCACGTCAGCCAGCATGGCGCGGATCATCAGGTCGAAGCCCGCCGCCATGAAGCCGCACCAGAACATCACCGGAATGGCGATGGGCACATTGGCCTTGGGCAGGATCATCACCGTGCAGAGGCCGAGCGAATAGGCCGTGGTGGTGACCATCAAGGTGCGGTGCTTGCTGAACCGCATGGCCAGTCGCGCGGTCAGCGGCGCGCCGACGATGCCGGCGATCACATAGACCAGCAGCAGCAGCGAAGCCTGCTCCGCCGAAAAGCCCCGCGAGTCCTTGAAGAAGAAGAGGTAGAGCGCGCTCATCCAGCCCGGCCCGAGCGTCAGGGCCATCTGCGCCAGGAACAGCCGCAGCAGATCCGGCTTGGTGACCAGCGACAGGTAGTCCTTCAGGGCGAACTTTTCCGGCGCGGCCTTCATGATGTGCTCGGGCGTGCGCAGGCAGACCAGGGCCACCACGATCGGGATCAGGAAGAAGATGAACCAGCCCATCGACTTCACGCCCTCGGCCTCGCTCAGGCCGATGTGCGCCGCGACGATCGGGATGATCAGCACGATGACCGCACCGATGACGCCGGCCGCCGCCAGCACGCCGAACACCCGCGAGCGCTGGTGGTATTCCGTGGCCAGGGTCGCAGCCCAGGCCGAGTGCCCGAGGCCGAGGATCGAATTGCCGAGGTAGAACACCAGCAGCCAGAAGATCAGGTAGACCGTGCCGACGCCATGCGGCGCCTCGAACATCGCATAGACCGCCGCCATCAGGATCGGCCCGCCGATCAGGACCCAGACTCGATAGCGCCCCATCCGGGTCCGGGTGCGGTCCATCACCAGCCCCAGCACCGGATCGACCCCGATGTCGAGCATCCGCACGATGGCGAAGGCCGCGCCGATGGCCGCCAGATTGACGCCCAGGTGGCTGGCGAAGAACGGCGGGATGTACACCGCAACCGCCACCGCCAGGGCCCCGAGCGGCAGGGCGAGGGTGGAAAAGGACAGGACCATGCCGCTCGACAGCGGTCCCCCCTGCGGCCGGGCTTGGCTCACTGGCGCTTACTCCCTGCGCGCCGGCCCTTCGCCGACGTCCTGTTCATTGATCGCCCGGTGCAGACTTGATGCAAGCCCCCACTGGCGTCCGCAGCTAAAGCGCTTCGAACGGCGTTCGGCACGCCCTGAAAAAATTAAAACAGCCGTTTGCAAGCCGGCGACCTTCCGGCAAGGTCCCGGGCCGAGACAGGGAGGACAGGGCCATGAACCCCGCCGCTGAATTCGACATCATCGTCTACGGCGCCACCGGCTTCACCGGCCGGCTCGTCGCCGAGCACCTCGCCGGGCAATATGGCGTCGGCGGCCCGGTGAAATGGGCCATGGCCGGCCGCAGTCTGGAGAAGCTCCAGGCCGTGCGCGACGAGATCGGCGCGCCCAAGGACACCCCGCTGGTGGTGGCCGACGCCAACGACCCAGCCTCGCTGAAGGCCATGGTCGGCCGGGCCAAGGCGATCATCACCACCGTCGGCCCCTATCAGCTTTATGGCGACGAGCTGGTCGCCGCCTGCGCGCAGGCCGGAACGGACTATCTCGACCTCTGCGGCGAGCCGAACTGGATGGCTCAGGTGATCGCCAGGCATCAGGACGCGGCGAAGAAGAGCGGCGCGCGCATCCTGCTCTCCTGCGGTTTCGACTCCATCCCCTTCGAGCTGGGCGTGTTCTTCGCTCAGGAGACGGCCAAGCAGAAGCTCGGCGGCGTGGTCCCCCGCGTGAAGGGTCGGATGCGCCAGCTCAAGGGGGGCCTGTCGGGCGGCACCGCTGCATCCGGCCGCGCCACCATGGCGGCGATCCAGAAGGACCCGAGCCTCTTCGCCCTGATGATCGACCCGTTCGCCCTGACCCCGGGCTTCAAGGGCCCCGAGCAGCCGCGCGGCGATCAGGTCGAGCACGATCCCGACATCGGCGCCGACGTGGGCCCTTTCATGATGGCTGCCATCA
>JAEXKM010000003.1 GCA_023445705.1 Pseudomonadota bacterium | reverse complement strand
AACACGATCAACCCGTCCTACGGGGCCGCCTCGCCGACCTCGTTCCAAGCCGGCGGCCTGACCTACGACCAGATCGTCTTCGGCGCCGACTTCAGCCGCGCGTTCGACGTCGGCTTCGCTGGGCCCCTGAACGTCGCCTTCGGCCTCGAGGCGCGCAAGGAGACCTACAAGATCAACCAGGGTGAAGAAGCGTCCTACGCCCGCGGCCCGATCACCGGCGTGGCCTTCGGCTCGCGCGGCTTCACCGGCTTCACGCCGTCCAACGAAGTCGACGTGGATCGCGACAATGTCGGCGTCTACCTCGATCTCGAAGGTGAGGTGATCAGGAACCTGACCCTATCCGCGGCCGTCCGCTACGAGGACTATTCGGACTTCGGCGACAAGACGACGGGCAAATTCGCCGCCCGCTACGACTTCACGCCCGAGTTCGCCATCCGCGGCGCGGTCTCGACCGGCTTCCGCGCCCCGGCCCTGCAGCAGCAGTACTTCACCTCGACCTCGATCCTCTACATCGACAACGTCCCCTACGAGACCGGCACCTATCCGGCGACCAGCCCCGTCGCGAAGGCCCTGGGAGCCGAGCCGCTGAAGGCCGAGAGTTCGGACAACTACGCGCTGGGCTTCGTCTTCCGCCGCGGTGCGTTCGAACTGACCGTCGACGGCTATCGGATCGACGTGAAGGATCGGATCGTCCTGTCGGAAACCCTGACGGGCAGCCCGACCGCCGCGCCGGGCACGAACGCTCGGGTCATCTACGATCTGCTGTCCCCGCTCGGGGCGACCGCGGCTCGCTTCTTCATCAACGGCGTCGACACCAAGACCGTCGGCGTGGATGTGGTCGCGCGCTACCGGATCGTCGACGATCAAGCCGGCACCTTCGACCTGACCGCGGCCGGCAACTACAACGACGTCGACGTGACGAAGACCCCTGTCACCAAGGACAGCATTCTTCCGACCCCGACCTCGCTGTTCGCGCGCCAGGCCACGCTTCGCTTCGAAGACGGCACGCCCAAGCACAAGCTGACCCTGCAGGGCGACTGGAAGCGTGAAGCCTGGGGCGCGACCGTGCGCACCACCTTCTATGGTGACGTACTCTCGCCGGGCACGGCCGCCGACGGCAGCGCCGACAACCGCACCGGGAACCGCGGCCTGGTCGACCTGGAAGGCCGCTACACCTTCCCGATCGGCGTGACGGTGGCGCTCGGCGCGGACAACCTGTTCGACGTCTATCCCCGCCAGATCATCCCGTCGCAGAACACCACCTCGGCGGCGCCGTTCTCGTCCTTCTCGCCCTTCGGGTTCAACGGACGGTTCGTCTACGGTCGCCTGGCCTATAACTGGTAAGCACACGACCGAAACTGACGCGGCGCGGGAGATAATTCCCGCGCCGTTGTCGTTTTCCACAGCCGTCACCGAAACCTGTTAGCGGCTGCACGGGACGCAGGCCGACCGAGTTTGGTTTCGCTATCAGTAGACCCCCATGGCTATCGTCCCAGCCCTCGACCTCCGCCCCGCCCAGAACGACGCCGCGATCCCGCACGCGCCGGCCAATATCGAAGCCGAACAGGCGCTGCTCGGCGCGTTGCTCTACGACAACGCCGCCTTCGAGCGGATCGGCGACTATCTCCAGGCGCGCCACTTTTACGAGCCGTTCCACCAGCGACTCTTCACGGCTATCGAGTCCGCGGTACGCAAGGGCCAGTTGGCCGAACCAATCCTTCTGGCCGAACAGTTCAGTCGCGATCCGGCTTTCGAAGAACTTGGCGGCATCCGCTACCTCGCCGACCTGGTCGATCGGGCGCCGCCGGCCGCCAACGCCCCGGACTATACGCGGGCCATCTATGATCTGGCCCTGCGCCGCGATCTGATCCGCATCGGCGGCGAGATCGCACAGCAGGCCCAGCAAGGCGACGCCGATCGCTCTGCGCGCGACCAGATCGAAGCGGCTGAAGCGCAGCTCTTCACCCTGGCCGAGGCCGGGGGCAACAATCAGGGCTTCGTCACCTTCTCCGAGGCGGTGCATGGCGCCGTCACCCTGGCGGCCGAGGCGCACGCACGCGACGGCGGGCTGGCCGGGATCTCCACCGGCCTGCTGGACCTCGACCGAAAGATCGGCGGCCTGCACCCCTCCGACCTTCTTATCCTCGCCGCCCGTCCCTCGATGGGTAAGACGTCGCTGGCCTGTAACGTGGCCTTCGACGTCGCCCGCAACTACGCCTGGGAGCCGCAGCCCGACGGCACCAAGAAAACCGTCGCTGGCGGCGTGGTCGCGTTCTTCTCGCTCGAAATGTCGGCCGACCAGTTGGCCATGCGCCTTCTCGCCGAAGTGTCGGGTGTTTCCGGCGACCGGCTCCGGAAGGGTGAGATCGATGCCCTCGAGTTCGGCCGCATCCGCGACGCTGCGCTGGAAATCCAGGACGCACCGCTGTTCATCGACGCCACCGGCGGCATCACCATCGCCAAGCTGGCGGCCCGCGCGCGGCGCCTGAAGCGCACCCACGGCCTCGATCTCATCGTCATCGACTACCTGCAGCTCGTCACCGGCGGCGACGGCAAGAGCGACAACCGCGTTCAGGAAGTCTCGATGATCACCCAGTCCATGAAGGCCCTGGCCAAGGAACTCGCTGTCCCGGTCATCGCGCTTTCGCAGCTCTCCCGTCAGGTCGAGAACCGCGAAGACAAAAGGCCGCAGCTCTCCGACCTGCGGGAATCCGGCTCGATCGAGCAGGACGCCGACATGGTCATGTTCATCTATCGCGAGAGCTACTATCTCGGCCGCTCCGAGCCCCGCGAAGGCACGCCCGAGCATCTGACTTGGCAGGAAGAGATGGACAAGGTGCGTGGCACCGCGGACGTCATCATCGCCAAGCAGCGTCACGGTCCGATCGGCACCGTGAAGCTCTCGTTCAACGAAGACATCACCAAGTTCGGCAACCTCGCCCGCGACGGCTATTACGACCCGCACTGACCGGCGGCCCAGAACCTCGGTTCAAGCCTCGCCCTCCGAACGGAATAGCCCCGGGGGTCGCGCCGCTCCCTCCGCTCCGCTATGGAGCGCCGATGTCTTTCCCCACTGCCGCCCGCCTGACCATCGATCTGGACGCGCTGGCCCGCAATTTTGCGGTGTTGCGCGCCCAAGCGCCGGGAGCCGAAGCGGCCCCGGTGATCAAGGCCGACGGCTATGGGCTCGGCGCCGGGCCGATCGGCAGGCGCCTTTGGGCCGAGGGCGCGCACGGCTTCTTCGTCGCTCGACTGTCCGAGGGCGAGCGCTTGCGGGCCGAACTCGGGCCAGAGCGACCGGCGGTGATCTACGTCCTCGACGGCTTCCTGCCAGGAACCGGCCCGCGCCTGGTCGAGGCTGATCTCACGCCGGTCCTGGCAAGCCTGCCACAAGTCGAGGCCGCCGCCGCGTTCGCCGCTTCGCGCGGCGCGCCTCTCCAGGTCGCGCTGCAGGTCGACACGGGCATGAACCGCCAGGGCATCGGCCCGGATGAAGCCAAAGCCCTCGCCGCCGCCCCGGACCGCCTGCGCCAGCTCGATGTCGGCCTGATCATGAGCCATCTTGGCTCGGCGACCGACCCGGCCGATCCACGCAACGTCCTTCAGAAGACGCGTTTCGACGCCGCAAGGCCGCTGTTTCCGGACGCCAAGGCAAGCTTCGCGGCCTCGGCGGGGATCATGCTCGGCTCGGGCTACCGCGCCGACCTCATTCGCCCCGGCGTCAGCCTCTACGGCGGGGGGCCGGAAGAGCGGCCCGACAGTCGGCTCGAAGCCGTCGCCACCTTCGAAGCGCCGATCCTCTATATCCGCAACGTCCTCCCGGGCGAGACGATCGGCTACGGCTCCAGCGTCGTCGCCGACCGCCCCATGCGGCTGGCCATCGTCGCCGCGGGCTATGCCGACGGGATCATCCGGGCGAGCGGGCGCGGGGGCGGCTTCGCCTGGTTCGCCGGCGCACGGCGGCGCGTAGTCATCGTGACCATGGACCTGATCGCCATCGACATCGGCGATGTCGCCGCGTCCATCGGCGCCTATGTGGAGCTATTGGGACGAAACGTGCCGATAGACGAGCTAGCGGCAGCTTCCGGCACCGTGGCCCACGAATGCCTGGTCCGCCTCAGCGGCCGGGCCGAACGGGTCTATATCGGCGCGGTCTGACCTGCGCCTGCTAGACTGACCGCTTCTTGCGAATCACGGAGCGAACATGGCCCGCGACGGCGCCGTCTATGTCTGCCAGTCCTGCGGCGCGGTGCAGAACAAGTGGGCGGGGCAATGCCCAGCCTGCAATGCCTGGAACACCCTGGCCGAAGAGGTCCAGAGCCGCCCGCCGGGCGCGCTGGCGCCCAGCCGCGCCTCACGCACGCGGGGCTTGAACTTCCAGGGACTCGAAGACGCGATCGAGGCCCCGCCACGGCTCTCTACAGGGGTTGAGGAGTTCGACCGCGTCTGCGGCGGCGGCGTGGTGCCCGGCTCGGCCATCCTGTTGGGCGGCGACCCTGGCGTGGGCAAGTCGACCCTGCTGCTGCAGGTGGCCGCCAACGCCGCGCGCCGAGGCGTCCGTTGCGCCTATATCTCAGGTGAAGAGGCCATCGAGCAGGTGCGCGGCCGCGCTCAACGCATGGGCCTTGCGGACGCGCCGGTTCGACTGGCCGCCGAGACCTCGCTGAGAGAAGTCCTTGAGGGCCTGAAGCGCGAGAAGTTCGACTTGGTGGTGATCGATTCGATCCAGACCATGTGGAGCGACGCCCATGAGGCCGCGCCCGGCTCCGTCACCCAGGTTCGCGCCGCCGCCGGCGAGCTCGTTCGGCTCGCGAAGAAGCAGTCCGTCGCGATGATCCTGGTCGGCCATGTGACCAAGGACGGCGCGATCGCCGGCCCGCGCGTGGTCGAGCACATGGTCGACGCCGTGCTCACCTTCGAGGGTGAGCGCGGCTATCCCTTCCGCATCCTGCGCGGGACCAAGAACCGCTTCGGCGCCACGGACGAGATCGGCGTCTTCGAGATGGGCGACGCCGGGCTGGGCGAGGTCCGCAACCCTTCGGCCCTGTTCCTCGACACCTCGGGCGAGCGGGCCGCCGGCGCGGCCGTGTTCGCCGGCATCGAGGGCTCACGGCCCGTGCTGGTCGAGTTCCAGGCTCTCGTCGCCCCCTCAGCCTACGGGACCCCCAGGCGCGCCGTCGTCGGGTGGGACTCAGGGCGTCTGGCCATGGTGCTCGCGGTGCTCGAGGCGCGTTGCGGGCTCTCGCTCGGCGATCGCGATGTCTATCTCAACGTCGCCGGCGGCCTGCGCGTAACCGAACCGGCGGCCGACCTCGCCGCGGCCGTCGCCCTCGCCTCGTCCGCCCTCGACGAGGCCCTGCCGCAGGACTGCGTGGTCTTTGGCGAGATCGGCCTGTCGGGCGACATTCGGCCCGTGAGCCGCATGGATTCCCGCATGCGCGAGGCCGCCAAGCTCGGCTTCAAGCGGGTCCTCGGCCCGCAGGACCTCGAGTCCGGCGGCATGAAGGTCACCAGCGTGGCGCGGTTGGCGGACGCCATTCGCCGCATCGGCGACAATCAATGGGAGTAGCCAGCTTGCCCTGGTTC
>JAEXKM010000448.1 GCA_023445705.1 Pseudomonadota bacterium | reverse complement strand
TCACCAACCTGACCCGGCCCGAGCAGATGTATCTGAGCCAGGGCCTGATCGCCTTCGCCAGCGCCCTCTTCCTGCCCGCGGCGATGCTGGCGGGGTTTTCGCGGGCGATGAAGCAGGGCCAGGAGTTCATCATTTCCTTCTCGGTGATCTTCGGCGCCGGGCAGAGCCTGGGCGCCCTGGCCGGATCGGCGTTTCTCGGAACGCTGATGACGATCCGGGAGAACGCCCACTCGGCGGCGATCGTCGAGCACCTGATGCTGTCCGATCCGCAGGTGGCCGCGCGCGTGGCGCAGTACGCCGGCGCCTATCGCGGCGTGATCACCGATCCGGCGCTGCGACAGGCCGAGGGCATGGCCCTGCTGAGCCAGGTGGCGACGCGAGAGGCCACGGTCCTGGCCTATGCCGACGTCTTCCGGGTGATCGCCGGGCTGTCCCTGCTGGTCTTCCTCTACCTCCTGGCCCTGCGCCTGCGCACCGACGCGCGCGAACGTGCGGCCGCACTTCAACCCGCCGAGGCCGCCTGAGTTGAGCGACACCGTCGAAATCGAGAGCCCGCCGCCGCGTCGCCCCTGGTCGAGGGCGGCGATCCCGGTGGTGATCGCCGCCTTGGGCGGAGTGTTGCTGGTGTTGTTCGCCTGGCGCCTGCCGCCGTTCAACACCGGTGAGCAGAGCACGGACAACGCCTATGTTCGAGGCTATGTGACGACCATCAGTCCGCGGCTCGACGGCTATGTGACCGAGGTGCTGGTGAAGGACTTCATGCCCGTGAAGGCCGGGCAGACCCTGGTGGTGATCGACGACCGCAACTATCGCCAGGCGGTCGAACAGGCGCAGGCCGAGCTGGCCGCGCAGAAGGCCAACCTGGCCAATTCCGAGCAACAGCACCGGCGCGGCGAGGCCAATGTGAGCCTGGTCGGGGCAGGCGAGCGCAGCGCGCGCGCGGCGCTGGCCAAGGCCCAGGCCGACTACAACCGGGCCGCGCCGCTGGTGGAGCAGGGCTGGCTGGCGCCGACGGAACTCGATCGGCTGCGGCTCGCCGTCCAGCAGGCGGAAGCTTCGGTGGCCGAAGCCCAAGCGCAGGGACGCGTGGCCAACGAGGACCTGAGTTCGGTGGGCGTGAACCGCGCGGCGCTGGAGGCCAATGTGGAGCAGGCGCAGGCGGCGCTGAAGCTCGCCCAGATCAACCTCTCCAACACCAGGATCACGGCGCCCACTGACGGGCGCGTGGGCGAGGTGGGCGTCCGGGTCGGCCAGTACGTCGCGCCAGGAACACAGTTGATGGGCCTGGTCGCGGAGGAGGTGTGGATCACCGCCAACTTCAAGGAAACCCAGATGCAGGGCGTGAAGGTCGGAGAGCCTGCGCGTATCCGGATCGACGCCCTGCCCGGCGTCACCCTGAGCGGGCGCGTAGAGCGCATCGGGCCAGCCACGGGGTCGGAGTTCGCGGTGATCAAGCCGGACAATGCGACCGGCAACTTCACCAAGGTGGTTCAGCGCCTGCCGGTCCGGATCGCCCTGGAGCCGAACCAGGAGGCGGCCGCGCGCCTGCGGCCGGGCATGTCGGCGGTGGTGAGCATCAACACCCGGCGGTAAGGCCTCAGTGCTGAACGGTGCGGAGAGCCTCGCCAAGGGTGCGACGGGTGACGGGCTTGCCGAGGAAACCGACCGGCTCGATCTCGGCCACCGACCGGCGGAAGTCCTCGGTGATCGAGCCTGAGACGAAGAGCGAGCGGACGCCCAGGTCGGTGTAGAGCCGGCGGGCCAGGGCGCCGCCGTCGGTGTTGCGGGCCAGGCGGATGTCGACCAGCGCCACGTCCGGCCGGCCGTCGGAGGCCAGCGTCCAGGCCGTGCCGGCGTCGGCGGCTTCGGCCACGACCTCGTGACCCATGTCTTCGAGAAGGCTGACGATGTCGAGCGCGATCAGCGCGTCGTCTTCAACCACCATGATACGCATGGCGCGGCTCAACTCCTGGGGAAGATAACAGCGAAGGACGCCCCGACGCTTTTGTTCTCGATCTCGAAACGACCGCCCAACTGCTTCGCCAACGCCTCGATCGCCCGCATGCCAAGTCCCCGCTTCACTGTCGGCGAGAAGTCCTTGGGCAGACCATCGCCATCGTCTGCGACACTCAAACGGTAGAGCTCGCCGTCGGTTCCGAGCGCAACCCGAATGGTGGAGGCCCTATCGGCTGGGCAGCCGTATTTCAAGGCGTTGGTGATCAATTCATTAAGTATGAGCGCCATGGGCACGGCCTGCTTCAGATCGAGCTGAATCGGCTCGATCCTTGTCTCCAAAGCGATGTCTTCGCGGCCCAGAGAGTCGACCAGGTCGCGCGCCAGGCTCTCGGCGTAGTGGCCGGCGTCGAACTGGCCGACGGTCTCGCCGGACTTGTAGAGCTGCTCGTGGACGCGCCCGACGGCCATGATCCGGTCGAGGGTCTTGTCCAGCGCTTCGCGGGCGTCGGCATGTTCGACCGAGCGGGACTGCAGGCGCACGACGCTGGCGATCTGCTGCAGCGAGTTCTTGACCCGGTGGTTGACCTCGTCGAGCAGCAGGGTGCGGTCGTCGAGCAGCCGGCGCAGGCGTTCGGCCGCGTCGGCCTCGGCCTCGCGGTCCAGGCTGATGTCGCGGAGAGCCTTGATGAAGAGCAGGGCCAGGATCACCGCAAAGAGGATCAGGGCGGCGATGATGATGATCCGGACCGCGCCCACCTGCCGCGCGCGCTTGGCCTCTACGCGGGTTTCTTCCTGCTCGATCTGCTGGGCGATGCGGCGGACGGCGTCCATGGCCTGAACGCCTTCGCCTCGCATGATGATCTGGATCGCCGCGCCGGGCGAGCCGGCCTGGCGGGCGGCGATGGTTTCCTCGATCGTGGCCAGGCGCGTGGTCATGAGCTCGCGGAGCTCGTCCAGGCGCTGCTGCTGCTCGGGATTGTCGCGTGTGGCGGCCTCAAGGGAGGCGAAGCGGCGCATCGCCTCCACGCGGGCCCTGTCGAGCCGGCGCGTGAACTGGGAATCCCCGGTCAGGATGAAGGCCCGCTGGGCCGATTCCGCCTCGGTGAGGCTCTGGCGCAGCCCGTCGACCTGGGCGCGGACCTCATGGGTGTGCAGCAGCCAGCCGGCGGCGCGATCGTACCAGACGAAAGCGCCGCCTAGTGCGGCGAAGGCCAGGAAGAGAGCGGTGACGGTGACCGCAAGCAGGCGAAAGCCGCGCTCGCGTGCGGCTATACGGCTTTCGCCGTGGCCTTCTGCGACTTCGCCGCCGTCGGCCACTATTCCTCCTTGGCGCGACGCTTGCGGAAGGAGGGGTTCAGAACCTGCTTGCGCAGGCGGATCGACTTCGGCGTCACCTCGACCAGTTCGTCTTCCTCAATGTAGGCGATGGCCTGTTCGAGGGTCATCCGGCGCGGCGGGGTCAGGCGCACCGCTTCGTCCTTGCCGGAGGCGCGGACGTTGGTGAGCTGCTTGGCCTTCATCGGGTTGACGTCCAGGTCGTCCGCACGGCTGTTCTCGCCGATGATCATGCCCTGGTAGGTCTTTTCGCCGGCGCCGACGAACATGGTGCCGCGCTCTTCCAGGTTCCACAGGGCGTAGGCCGCCGTTTCACCGTCGGAGTTGGAGACCAGCACGCCCTTGCGGCCGGCGTCGATCGCACCCTTGTAGGGTTCGTAGTGGCTGAAGACGCGGTTGAGCACGCCCGAGCCGCGGGTGTCGGTCAGGAACTCGCCCTGATAGCCGATCAGCGACCGTGACGGGGACATCAGGCTGATCCGGGTCTTGCCGGCGCCGGACGGGCCCATGTCCTTCAGCTCGGCCTTACGGGCCGAAAGCTTCTCGATGACGATGCCGGTGAACTCGTCGTCCACGTCGATCATGACGTCTTCGATCGGCTCCAGGCGCTGGCCGGTCTCTTCGTCGGTCTTGAAGACGACGCGCGGGCGGCTGATCGAAACCTCGAAGCCCTCACGGCGCATGTTCTCGATGAGCACGCCGAGTTGCAGTTCGCCGCGGCCGGCGACCTCGTAGGCGTCCTTTTCGGCGGTCTCGGTGACGCGGATGGCGACGTCGGTCTCGGCCTCCTTCAGCAGGCGGTCGCGGATGACGCGGCTCTGGACCTTGTCGCCTTCACGGCCAGCCAACGGACTGTCGTTGACGGAGACGGTCATGGAGATGGTCGGCGGATCGATCGGCTGGGCGGGCAGGGCGTCGACGACTTCCAGGGCGCAGAGCGTGTCGGCCACGGTCGCCTTGGAAAGGCCAGCGATGGCCACGATGTCGCCGGCGTCGACGCCGCCGTCGATCGGCTGGCGCTTCAGGCCGCGGAAGGCCAGCACCTTGGTGATGCGGCCGCGTTCGATTTCCTTGCCGTCGCGCGACAGCGCCTTGATGGCCAGGCCCGGAACGGCCTTGCCCGCCTCGATGCGGCCCGTCAGCAGGCGGCCCAGGAACGGATCGCTTTCGATCAGGACCGACAGCATCTGGAAGGGCTCGTCCTTGCGCGCCTCGGCCTTCGGCGGGGGCACGTGGTCGACGATCAGGTCGAAGAGCGGAGCCAGGTTGTCGTTGGGCTGGTTCAGGTCCAGCGTCGCCCAGCCGTTCTTGCCCGACGCATAGATGTGCGGGAAGTCGAGCTGCTCGTCCGTCGCGCCCATGGCGGCGAAGAGGTCGAAGGCGTCGTTGAGCACCCGGTCCGGGTCGGCGTGGGCGCGGTCGACCTTGTTGAGGCAGAGGATCGGGCGCAGGCCCATCTTTAGCGCCTTGCCGAGGACGAACTTGGTCTGCGGCATGACGCCTTCTTCGGCGTCGACGAGGAGGACGCAGCCGTCCACCATGCCGAGGATCCGTTCCACCTCGCCGCCGAAGTCGGCGTGGCCAGGGGTGTCGATGATGTTGACGCGGGTTTCACCCGCTTTTCCGTTCCAAAGAACGCTGGTGCACTTGGCGAGGATGGTGATCCCCCGCTCGCGCTCCTGGTCGTTGGAGTCCATGGCGCGTTCAACCGTCGCCTCATTGGCTCGGAACACGCCGGACTGGGCGAGCAGTTGGTCCACGAGCGTAGTCTTGCCGTGGTCGACGTGGGCGATGATGGCGATGTTGCGGAGCGACATTGATTTGGCTTCGGGAGGCCCTATTTGGGGGAGCGCGCGCTTTTAGGCGAGTGACGGCGTTTTAGCTAGCGCCTTCTCGCCGCGGCGCCGAACGCTGATATGGGGCGATTGTGCGCTGCAGCAATAGCTATTGGCGTCGCGTCGGCCAAAATCTCACTGTTTTGTAACGTAATTTTTCGACGCCATTAGAAAATGTGAACAGGCAAGCGCAAATTTGCTTGTTGTTTTGTGCGTCGCACCGTATATGTTCGAACTGTGAGGCGTCGCTGACGCCTCTGCCCTTCCTGGGCGTTTCCTCCCTAATGAACTGCCGGGTCCTTCTGGGCCCGGCTTTTTTTTTTTTGCTCTGGCGAGCGCATACGAAAAGCGGCTCTCCCGCGCCAGCTTTCGCCGGCCTGCGACTCTCTCTATAAGAACAGAGCATGAACCTCGACGCTGTCCTGCTCGCCCTTCTAGCGGCGCTGCTCGCCGCGATCCCCGCGCTGGCCTGGGCCTTCATGGAGCGTGGCCGCGCCAATCGCGCCGAGGCGCGCGCCCTTGTGCTTCAGGACGCCGCCGCCCGCCTGAAGGTGATGGAGGAGCAGGAAGCCAAGAACGCCGCCTTCCTGCAGGCCCAGGCCGCCGCGGCTATCGCCGAACAGGTGATGAAGCGGGCCGATGAGACTTTCCATAATAGAGAGCAACTGGCCCAGGCGCGGCTGGAGGCCCAACTCAAGCCGGTCGCCGAGACCCTGGCGAAGTTCCAAGAGCAGGTCATCGCGGTCGAAAAGACCCGGGCCGAAGAAACCGGCGGTCTGAAGGAGCAGATCAATCAGCTTCTGCAGGCCTCCACCGCCACCCAGGCCGAGGCGCGGAAGCTTTCCGCGGCGCTACGCCGCGGCGCTGGCGTGCAGGGGCGCTGGGGGGAGCAGACCCTGCGCAACGTGCTGGAGGCCGCCGGCCTTCACAACCGCTACGACTTCGACGAGCAGACCTCGACCGATAGCGAGGAGGGCCGCCGTCGCCCTGACGTAACCGTTCGCCTGCCGGGCGGGGCGGTCTTCGTCATCGACGCCAAGTGCTCGCTCAACGCCTTCCTCGACGCCCAGGACGCGGCCGACGAAGCGACGCGCGAGGCCGCCTACGCCCGTCATGCGCAGAGCGTGCGCGCCCACATGCAAGGGCTGTCGGCCAAGACCTACTGGGACCAGTTCAACCAGGGCTCGCCCGATTTCGTGGCGATGTTCATTCCGGGGGACAGCTTCCTGGCCGCAGCGCTGGAGCGCATTCCCGAACTAATGACCGAGGCCATGGACCGCCGGGTGCTGGTGGTCACGCCGACAACCCTCTTCGCGCTCTGTAAGGCGGTGGTCTACGGCTGGCGGGTGGAGGAACAGGCGGCCAACGCCCAGGAGATTTCCAAGCTGGGACGCGAGCTCTACAAGCGGCTGTCGGTGATGGGCGGGCACGCCGCCTCGGTCGGCAAGGCGCTGGAGCAGGCGGTCGGCAAGTACAACGCCTTCGTCGGTTCGCTGGAGAGCCAGGTCATGACCCAGGCCCGCCGCTTCGAGGAACTGAAGGTCGACCATGAGGCCAAGGCCTTGCCGGAACTGGCGCCTGTGGAAACAGGCGTGCGTCCTCTTGCCAAGCTGGCCAGCGACAATGAGGCGGCTGACCCGGGGCGGCTGGCCGCCTTGACGGCGAAGGGGCGCTGACCTACCTGCGTTCTTATGGCTATCCGTGAGATCCTTGTTGTCCCGAACCCCGTCCTGAAGCAGGTGTCGCAGCCTGTCGACAAGGTCGACGACGCTCTGCGCGCGCTCATGGATGACATGCTCGAGACCATGTACGACGCGCCGGGCATCGGCCTGGCCGCGATCCAGATCGGCGTCGCCAAGCGGGTCATCGTCATGGACCTGGCCGGCCCCGATGAGGAAAAGGCTCCGCGCTACTTCGTGAACCCGGAAATCCTCTGGAGCTCAGAAGACACCGCCCCCTACGAGGAAGGCTGCCTGTCGATCCCTGAGGTCTATGACGAGGTCCAGCGGCCGGCGCGCGTGAAGCTGAAGTACCTGAACTACCAGGGCGAAGAAGTCATCGAGGACGCTGACGGCCTGTTCGCCGTCTGCATCCAGCACGAGATGGACCATCTCGAAGGCGTGCTGTTCATCGACCACCTGTCGCGGCTGAAGCGCGATCGCGCCGTCGCCAAGGTGAAGAAGCAGGCCCGCGCCGCCTAAGGTCGCGCGAAAAAGGGGCGGGCGGTCGAGCCGCCGCCCCTCTCAGCAAAACGGATTACTTGTTCGGCGCGGTGGCGTCGTGGACGGCGGCCTTTGCGTCGGCGGCGGCCTTGTCTGCTGCGACCTTGGCGTCGGTGGCGGCGGCCTGGGCGGCGACCTTGGCGTCAGCCGCCGCGTCCTTGGCCGCAGCGCTGGCGTCGGCGGCCGCGACCTTCGCGTCGGCGGCCATCTGGCCGGTCGCCTGCTGAGCTTCGGCGGCGGCGTTGTCAGCCGCGACCTTGGCGTCGACGGCGGCCTGGTCGGCGGTCGCCTTGGCGTTGTCCTGAGTCGCCTGCGAGCAGGCGGTGAGGGCCAGGCCCGACGCGACGACGGCCGTGATGAACAGTTTGCGCATGGATGGATATCTCCCTTCCCGAATGTCTCTGGAAACGGCGAAGCTTGCACGAGGTTCCTAAAATACTCGCAGATCGCTACATGCACCCCTGATGCGCATCGCTTTTCTGGGAACGCCCGACTTCGCCGTGTCCGCCCTGGCCGCCCTGGTCGAGGCGGGCCACGAGATCGCTTGCGTCTATTCGCAGCCGCCCGCCCCGCGTGGCCGGGGGCAAGTCCTGAAGCCCTCGCCGGTCCACGCCTTCGCGCAGGAGCGCGGCATTCCGGTGAGGACGCCGGTCTCCATGCGCGCGCCCGAGGAGATCGAGGCCTTCGCCGCCTTGAACCTCGACGCCGGCGTGGTTGTCGCCTTCGGCCAGATCCTGCCGGCCGCTGTGCTCGATGCGCCGCGCCTGGGCTGCTTCAACCTGCACGCCTCTCTGCTGCCTCGCTGGCGAGGCGCGGCCCCGATCCAGCGCGCGATCATGGCGGGCGACAAGGTCACCGGCGTCCAGGTGATGCAGATGACCGAAGGCCTGGACGAAGGTCCGGTGCTCGCCTCCGAGACCGTCCGCATAGATGCGCTGGAAACCGCGGGCAGCCTGCATGACCGGCTGGCCGAGGTCGGCGCTGGCCTGCTGGCGCGGACCATGGCCGAGGTGGAGCGTTCGGGCGCGCATGCGACCCCGCAAGCCGAGGAGGGGGCGACCTACGCCAAGAAGATTCGCCCGAAAGAGGCGCGCTTGCGCTGGGATCGGTCGGCCGCCGAGGTCGATCACAAGATCCGCGGTCTCTCGCCGTTTCCGGGCGCTTGGTTCGAACTGCCGACAGCCAAGGGACCAGTGCGCGTAAAGGCGCTGTTGTCGCGAGTCGAGGACGGTGAGGGCGTCGCCGGTCAGGTTCTCGACGAAGCCCTGCTGGTCGCCTGCCGCGAAGGGGCGGTGCGGCTGCTCCGGGTCCAGCGCGAGGGCAAAGGGCCCCAGGACGCCGAGGTCTTCCTGCGCGGCTCGCCGGTCGCGGCTGGGACGGAGCTGGGCTAGTGCCGCGCTATCGCCTGACCATCGAATATGACGGCCGGCCCTACAAGGGCTTCCAGGCCCAGGACGACCTGCCCTCGGTGCAGTCCTCGATCGAGCGCGCGGTGAAGGCGTTCAGCGGCGAGACGCTGCGCCTGCAGGCCGCGGGCCGCACGGACACCGGTGTCCACGCGACCGGCCAGGTGATCCACATCGACCTGGAGCGGGACTGGCGGCCGGAGGTCGTTCGCGACGCCATCAACGCCCATCTCGTGCCCGAACCGATCGCCGTGCTGGATGTCGAACTGGTGGCGGGCGACTGGCACGCGCGCTTTTCGGCGACCGAGCGGCGCTACATCTACCGCATCCTCAATCGCAAGAGCCCGCCGGCCCTGGACCGCGGGCGCGTCTGGCACGTCAAGAAGCCGCTGGACGCCCAGGCCATGCACGAGGCGGCGCAGGTCCTGATCGGCCATCACGACTTCACGACCTTCCGGCACATGCAATGCCAAGCCAAGTCGCCGATGAAGACCCTCGACGTGGCCCGCGCCTGGCGTGAGGGCGAGTATGTCCTGCTGGAGTTCGCCTCGCGCTCGTTCCTGCACCGGCAGGTCCGGTCGATGACCGGGACGCTGGCGGAGGCGGGGATCGGCCGCTGGAGCGCCGCTGACGTGCGCCAGGCGCTCGAGGCCCGGGACCGCAAGGCCTGCGGCCCGGTCGCGCCGGCCGACGGGCTCTATCTCACCGGCGTGAGGTACGGGGATAGT
>JAEXKM010000420.1 GCA_023445705.1 Pseudomonadota bacterium | reverse complement strand
GCTGCAGCCCGAGTGGGTGATCCGGTTCCTCAACGACGTTCCGGAAACGGCCGACGTCGCCGCCCTCCTCGCCCCCGAGGCCGCCGTCCGCACCGCCGCGCCCCAGACCCAGCGCAGCTATATGCGCTTCGCCGACGGCCGCTATTCGGGCTGCAACCTCTTCTATCTGCGCAACGCCCGCGCCCTGAACGTCATCGACCTCTGGCGCCACATCGAAACTCACCGCAAGCAACCCTGGAAGATCGCCGCCCGCCTCGGCCCGGCCATGCTGCTCGGCTACCTGACCGGCCGCCTCACCCTCGACCAGGCCGTCACCCGCCTGGGCGCCAAGGCCGGCGTCGCCGCCGCCGCCGTCCGCACCCCCTACGGCCTCGCCGCCGTCGACGTCGACAAACCCGCCGACCTCGACCTGGTCCGCCAGATCGCGGGCTGACTCCCTTCTCCCCTCGCGGGAGAAGGTGGCCCGCGCAGCGGGTCGGATGAGGGGGACCGCCTCCAAGCGCGCAATACTTTCGACGAACGCGAAGCCGAAGGCCAGCGCCCCCTCATCCGTCAGGCTTCGCCTGCCACCTTCTCCCGCAAGGGGAGAAGGAACAAGACGGGAACGAACTAATCGGCCAATACTTCATCCATGGCCAAGCCCGCCCGCCTCCTCAGCCAAGCCCGGCGCATGCGTCGAGCGCCGACCATGACCGAAAGACTGTTGTGGAAGCTCCTCCGCCACAGGCGGCTAGAGGGCCTTAAGTTCCGGCGCCAGGTCCCGATCGGCCGCTACGTCGCCGACTTCGCATGCTTCGAGCACAGGCTGGTCATCGAAGCCGACGGCCCGTTCCACGACCCTGCGAAAGACGCCGAACGCGACGCCTGGCTGCGAGCCCAAGGCTTCAAGACCATCCGCTTCAAGGTGGCCGAAATCATCACCCGCCCCGAGAACGTCCTGATGGCGATCATCGACGCGACCAGCCTCTTCCGCCCCGAAGCCGTCCGCCCGCTTCCTTCTCCCCTCGCGGGAGAAGGTGGCCCGCGCAGCGGGTCGGATGAGGGGGACGGCCTCTCGGTGCGCGACACTTTCGACGAATGAAAAAAGCCGAAAGTCAGCGCCCCCTCATCCGTCCGCCTCCGGCGACCACCTTCTCCCACGAGGGGAGAAGGAAACCTGAGCCAGACTTACTTCGCCACGCTCACCGGCGGCGGGGCGGCGAAGGGCTTTACGTTCAGGTGCTCATAGATCTCCGCCGGGTAATAGGCGACGCCCCCGACCATGGTCATGCGCACCTTGCGGATATTGCTGATGTCCTTCGTGGGGTCGCCTTCGACGAGGATGAAGTCCGCCAGCTTGCCGCGCTCGATCGAGCCCAGCGAATGGTCGCGGCCAAAATAGGCCTCGGAGTCCAGGGTCGCCAGCCGCAGGGTCTTGGCCGGTGAAATCCCCGCCTTCACATAGACTTCCAGCTCCCGCTGCAGCGAGAACCCGGTGCCGTCGTCGGTGCCGGGCAGCAACTGGATTCCCTTGTCGTCCAGCAGCTTGAGCACCTCCAGCACCTTGGCGAAGCCGCTGTGGTAGTCCGCGTCCTGCTGCGGGCTGGTGATCGTCACGAAGTTGCGCTTGCGGTAGCGCTGGTAGCCGATCGGCACGTGCGAGAGATAGGGCGCGTCCCCCTCCTGCACCTCACCCGACCGCGACAGCATCAGCCGCTCGAGGATCATCGCAGTGGTGTCCAGCGCGACCTTCTTCTCCTGCATCAGGGCGAGGGTCGCGTGAACCTTGGGTGAGGCTAGGTCGATCTCGCCAGCCCGCGCCATGGCGGTCAGGCGCAGCGGCGTGCGGGTGTCTTCCTTCGGGTCGATGATCCAGCCCAGCATGAGCTGGTTGACGTGGGCGATGTCGTTGTAGCCGTCCTTGATCACCCGGTCGGGCGAGGAGAAAGCCGGCACGTGGCCGGTCACGCCCATCCCCAACCGATGAGCCTCGGCCGCGATCGGCGCGACCCAGTCGGGGTTCATCGAGTTGTAGATCTTGATCTGCCAATAGCCGTGGTCGGCGTACCAGCGCACGTCCTTCAGCGCGCCGTCCAGGCTGTCGGCGATGAACCCGTGCCGCGCCGAATAGGGGCTACGGCCTTCGAGGAAGCCGTTACGCACGATCCGCGGCCCGGCCAGCTTTCCGGTCTCCAGCCCGTCGATCCAGCCGAGCAGCTCTTCGTTGAAGTTGCCCTGGTCGCGCACCGCGGTGACCCCAGCCGCCAGGTTGAACAGGTTGGACTGCAGCGTGGTGTGCGAGTGCATGTCGTGCAGGCCAGGCACCAACGTCCCGCCCTGGCCATCGATCACCGTCTCGCCGGCCGGAACTACCTGGGCGCTCTCCTGCGGCTCCACGCTGGTGATGCGGTCCTTGAAGACGATCACGGTCGACAGCCCGCCGACGGTCATGGTCTTTGGATCGAAGACCCGGACGTTGCGGATACGGACCGGCGTCTCGAACCGGTGCGCCAGCTTGGCCTGGGCGGCCGTCGCCTCCTGCAGGTCGATCTCGCGGCTGATCTTCTGAAGCGCCGGCACATTGGCCTCGGCGCCCTCGCGGATCAGCCCGCCGTCCAGGGTTCCGAACAGTTCGCCCTTGGCGTCGATCAGCACGTAGCTCGGCGACAGGTCGATGCCCGACAGCTCGTAGACCGTCACCGGAACCGCCGCCTTACCCTCGCCGAGGGTCAGCTTGCGCACCTCCTTCAGCCGCATCTCGCCGGCCGGCGCCAGCGGCAGCGTATGGTTCGGCGCCTTCAG
>JAEXKM010000396.1 GCA_023445705.1 Pseudomonadota bacterium | reverse complement strand
AGGCTTGATCCACCCGACTTCGGCCGTTTGCGCGACGACAGACACCGCTCGGGGCGAAAAACGCTTGCCCAGCGAGCAAAATCAGGCGATCTTGAAGTCAAGCGGCGGGCCACTTGGGGAATGTCGGTTCTTCACCTGCTGGCCCAGTTCGACCTTGAGCGATGTCACCTGGCCCGAGACCTGTGCGCCGACGCTGACCAGGTTGACGGGCTCCAGAGTGCCGGTGGCCAGGACCGTCTGCTCCACATCGCCCACCGTCACCCGGGCCGTCGCCATTCCGGTGTTCTTGTCCGCCGGGAAGACCATGCCCTTGATGGCGAAGCCGAGGAGAAGCACGCCTACGACAATGAGTGCGATCCAGATGCCGCGGCGATCCTTGAGCGTCATGAGTCCTCAGTCGTGGTGGGCGATAAGGGGCCTAGATGCATGAAGCGTAAGGCTGGAGCGCGGCGCCCTGATGTCGGCGCAGTTCGTATTCCGCCAGGGTTGTGACGCAATGTGTCAAGGCGGTTAAATTGCAGGCGGGGGCGTCTGCCGGCCAGTTTGACTTCGACGGCCTTCCTGACCAGACTGCTGTGATGGCTAGAAATCTGAGCAGATGGTCCGAGATCAACTCGGATAGGACCACACCGGTCTAGCCCCCGAGTTCCGCTACGCTGCGCGAGGAATTCGGGGGACTGTTTCGTTCGCCTCCAATTCCACACGTAAGCTTGCATGGATGACCATGCGAGGCGGTGAGTTCTTGCATCAGAAACCTAGACTTGACGGCG
The DNA here is from genome assembly GCA_023445705.1 of Pseudomonadota bacterium. GTDB lineage: Bacteria > Pseudomonadota > Alphaproteobacteria > Caulobacterales > Caulobacteraceae > Phenylobacterium. Next base: position 12,166 of record JAEXKM010000396.1, on the reverse strand, counting down.
CCCCTTGTCGCGTCGGACCCAACGATCACCATCGGCGCGTCGTGCGCGCGCCGCGACCCTTTCCCATCGACCTTCGCAAGCAGCCGGGGCCGCGGGCCGAAGGCGGGCTGAAATGAGCCTTCTTGTCCTGTGGGCGATCGCCGCCCTGCTCGGCGGACTGAGGCTGGCGACTTTCGTCGTGTCGTGCCGGCGCGATGACTATGCCGACCCCATCGGCCGCATCTTCCAGGACTGGTTCGCGCCCCAGGCCCCTGCCTGGACGCTCGCCGCGCGTCCTGCGCCCAATCTCGCCCATCTCTCTCTCAAAAGGATCGACCATCGATGAGCAGCTTGAACGACTCCATGTTCGCGCGTCCTCCCGTCTTCGCGACGCCGGAGGGGCTGGGCATGCTGCGCCAGATCGCCAGTCAGGCGCGTGGTTCGCGCGAGCCCTGGCTGCTGGACGAGGAGCTCGAGCGCATCACCCTGGTCGGCAGGGAAGAGGGCGGCGCGCATGTCGCCATCGGGTCGCACGTGACCTACAAGGATCTGCGCACAAAGCGCCTTCGAAGAGTGCAGGTGACCGCAGGGCCGGACCAGCTCGGCGACACGGCGCAGGTATCGGTGCTGACCCCGGTCGGGGCGGCGCTCATCGGCCTGACGGTGGGCGCCATCTTCCGCTGGAGGGAGCCTGACGGCCAGCTGCGGGCGGTGAAGGTGCTCTCGATCGAGGCCTGAGCCGCGGCGCGGGCTTAGTCCTGCGACGTCATCAGGGCGGCGATCTGCGTCAGGTGTTCGCGCATCACCGTCTCGGCCTTGCCCGGATCGCCGGCGGCCACCGCCTCGACGACGGCCAGGTGCAGGGCGCCCTGGGTGCGGCTGTATTCGCGTTCGTGCGCCGCCCGAAAGGCGGCGTCGTGTTGGCGCTGCCAGCGGCTGCGCCCGCGCACCGACGAAACCATTTCGAGCACCGCCGTCAGCAGCCTGTTGTTCGTGGCGGTGGCAAGGGCGCGATGGAATGCTTCATCGGCCGCCTCGTAGGTGCGCCAGTCGCCGGCGTTCTGCGTCGAGGTCGCCAGTTCGCGCAGGCGGGCGATGTCGGCAGCGGTCGCCAGTCTGGCCGCCGCCGCGGCGATGGCCGGTTCGATCACCAGCCGTGCGGCCATCAACTCGGCCGGTGAGGATTGCGCAAAGAGAATCTCCGGCCGGACCGGCTCGGCCGCCGGGCGCGGCCCGACAAAGGTCCCCTGTCCGACGTGACGCCAGATAAGGCCGCCCTTTTCGAGTTCGAGCAACGCGCGCCGCAGGGTCTCGCGACTGCAGGCCAGGTCCTGGCGCAACTGGCGCTCGGGCGGCAGGCGCGATCCGGCCGGCAGCCCTCGCAGACGTTTCCGCAGCTTGGCGGCGATGCTCCCGGTGGTGCTGCGCGGCGGAGAAGCGGTGCTCATGAAGACCAATTACCAGACCAATCCTTCGCCGCGATAGGGTCCGCGCGGTACGGAGGCGCCGATGGCTCGACGACTGGACCCCTTCATGGCGGCGATGTTCGCTGCGATCGCCGCAGGCATGATCTGGCCCGCGGTGGGACATGTGGCGACCGCTCTCGATCATGCGAGCGCGGCGGCGGTCGCCCTGCTGTTCTTCTTTCATGGGGCGGTGGTCGCGCCGCGCGACATCGCCAGGGGGCTGACGCAGTGGCGTCTGCACGCGCTGATCTTCGGCCTGACCTTCGGCGCATTCCCGATCCTGGTCCTGCCGCTGATACTGATCCCGGGCCTGCCCGAGGGGCTGACCACGGGCTTCGTCTATCTTGCGGTCCTGCCGTCCGCCGTTTCTTCATCGATCGCCTACACCGCCATGGCCCGAGGCAATGTGCCGGGGGCGATCTGCGCCGCAGCCGCATCGAACGTCCTCGGGCTGCTGCTGACGCCGGTGCTGTTGAGTGTGTTCCTTCGTGTCTCGCCCGAGGCCGGCTTCGATCTGCTGGGTTCGGTGAGGGGCGTGGTCATACAGCTGCTGGCGCCGTTCGCCGCCGGCCAGACGGCGCGGCTTGTCGCGCCGTCGTGGATCGCGCGCTACGAGTCCCGCCTCGGCCAGTACGATCAGGCGGTCATCGTCCTGGTGATCTATGTCGCCTTCTCGCATTCGATGCAGGCCGACCTTTGGAGCACGCTGCCCTGGCGGTTCCTGGCGTTTGCCCTGGCGGCCTGCCTGTTGCTGCTCTGCGCCATCTTTGCGGTTGCGATCCTGGCCGCTCGAGGCATCGGCCTTTCCCGTGAAGACGAGATCGCGGCGGTGTTCTGCGGTTCGAAAAAGAGCCTGGCTTCCGGCCTGCCGCTGGCGCAGGTGCTGTTCGCCGGCGCGCCGAGCTTCGGCCTGATCGTGCTGCCGATCATCATCTACAATCAGGTCCAGATCATCGCCGGCGCGGTCGTGGCAAGGCGCTACGCGGCGAAACACGTGGAAAGTCGTGATAAGACGGAAATCGCCAATCCGGAAATATCTATGAATTCGTGCGAAAACTAAAATTCTCGATCCAAAAATATAATTCGGACCCAGTTTCTTTTTTGTTTCTTGAATTAGGCGCGATAAATTTGCGCCGAGATGGGCAGTCTATGGCGCGTCTTTTATAAGCTTGAATATATAAATATATCTGACATGCTTTAGCTATGTGGATCATGCAGATCGCTTGTCGTACGGGCCGCGCGCGGCTTCGCGTCGAAGGCCTCGGCCCCCGGGTCTAGGCTGCCTTAGCCAGGGCCCGGGGTGATTGGTGGCGGCGCTGTCGCGTCGCCTTCGCCCGCGTCCGCCGATTCCGGCCTGGACGCCCTGCCTGCAGACAATCCGCAACCTCGTGGCCGCCCGATTTCAGCGCGCCATCGGCGGCCTCTGCGGGCCTCTCCTTCGTTTCGGGAGCCGCGCATGGCCATGACCCTTTTCGACCACCAGCAGCGACTGCACGACCTTGAGGTCGTGCTCTGCGCCCTGGTGGAGTCCTTCTCCACCACCCCTTCGGGCCAAGCTCAGATCGGCGATGTCGTGGCGCGACTTCGCGCTGACGGCGAGAAGGGCGGGGCCGACCTCCTCGTCAAAGGCCGCGCCACCGCGCCCTACCGTAGATAGCGGCCCGGGGCGCACGCCTCGAGTCCACCAACAGCAGCAGCGACGGAGCGGCGATCGCCGCTCGGAGCGTGGGCGCATGTCCGCTCGGCCCTCCCACGATCTTTCCCTCAACCAGCGATTTCTGGAGATTTTTCAATATGTCCAACGAAACCCCCGCGATCTATGCGACCCAGAAGGACTACGAGACCCTCACCGCGCTCGGCGGCAAGATTCGCCGCACCGACGGTCCCGGCGCGCATCTGCTGCTCGAAGAACTGACCCGCCTCCAGGTCGTGGAGCCGGAGAGCCAGGCGCCGTTCGTCCGGCTCGGCGCGCGGGTGCGCTACCACAATCCCAAGAACGACAAGGTCAAGACGGCGCGGCTGGTCTTGCCCAAGGAGCAGAGCCTGCACGAGAGCACGGTCACGGTGACCTCGCCGATGGGCGCGGCCCTGCTGGGCCTGCAGGCGGGCGACGAGTTCAGCTGGCGCGAGCCCGGTGGCTCAAAGCGCCGGATCGCGGTGCTCGAGGTGCTCGACTAACCGCACCCCTCCTTCATTCGAAGTTCCCGGTCCGCCTTGCGGGCCGGGGGCTGCGCCGCTGGGAAGGAAAGGTGATTGAGGTGACGCGACTGAAAGGGCCTGGGCTTCGCAGGAGCCGCGCTGGCCGCGAACTCGGCGCCGCTGTGCGGGGGCTGCTGCAGTTCGTTGCGATGATCGCGGCGCTGGCCGCTATCGTGGTGGTGTTGGGGGTGGTGCTTGCCTATGTCCTCTCGGCCGGCGGCGCCTGAGCCGAAATCCGCGTGATGCGCCTACTGGTCAGGACCCTGGAGGCTTGTTAAACGAGCGGCCTGCCAAAACGGCGCACGCGGGCGTGGTGAAACTGGTAGACGCGCCGGACTCAAAAGGCGATGTCTTCAGGAAAATGCTATAAAACCAAATATTTAGGCGAAAAGTGGCATTTCACATGTCTTGCACATGTAGCCGCTATTCGCGGCCTGTTTGGCGGAAGGTCCGATAAGCGGGCGCAAAAGTCCGATAGTCCGCCGCTACGACCTTCGTATCGGACTTTTCGACCCACAAGCGCTTGGAAGAGAACAGGTTCGCCTGAGCGAGCGCTTGCACAGCTTATTGCACATCGCCGTTCAGCCGGGCGCCGAGCCGTAGGCTTACGCGCCCGGCCTCTCGATCGAGCTGCGGTAGACCTATTCGTTCGTCGGAGGGTAGGTCGATGACGACGCGGACCTCATCGGCCGCGGCCGAGAGCCACACGATCATGGACGGGCGCGTGCACGTCTATCGGCGGCCCAACACCCGCTACTGGCAGTGCTCGGTGTTCCTGGCCGGCCGCAATCATCGCGTCACGACTCGGCAGGACAACGTTGTGCTCGCGCTGGAGTTCGCACGGGACTGGTCGCTGGATCGGTTCGCCGAGGACCGCGTCCGGCGGCGCGGCGGGCTGGTCGTCGAGAGCGTCGGCTCGGCGCCTACGGCTGAATTCGACCGACGCCCCGATGTGCGCCGGCGCGCCGGTGTTCGGACATTCCGGGAGGCGGCCAGCGCCTTTGTCTCGGAGTACGAGATCATGACGCTCGGCGAGCGGAACGCCGAGCACGTCGCCTCGAAGTCCAGGCACCTGGACCTCTACCTGCTGCCTTTCTTCGGCGACTGCGGCCTGGACGAGGTGACCGCCGGCCGCATCCAGGAATACAGGGTCTATCGCCTCAAGCCGCCGGCCGCGCCGGAGGGACGCGCTCGTGCGCCGACGGGTCGAAAACGGGTCTACAAGAAGCCGTCACGCAGCACCCTGCACAAGGAGCTCGTGACGCTTCGCCAGGTGCTGAAGAGCGCCAACCGCAAGGGCTGGATCTCGGCGCTTCCGGACATGTCGGCGCCCTACAAGGCCTCAGGCAAGATCTCGCATCGCGCCTGGTTCTCGCCCGAGGAGTACAAACGTCTCTACGAGGCGACGCGCGAACGCGCCAGGAACCCGAAGAACGAGCGCTGGCGCGGCGAGTGCGAGCAGTTCCACGACTACGTGCTCTTCATGGTCAACACCGGCCTGCGGCCCGACGAGGCCTGCCGCCTGGAGTTCCGCGACATCCAGGTCGTGGTCGACGACGACACCGGCGAGCGCATCCTGGAGATTGAAGTGCGTGGCAAGCGCGGCGTCGGGTTCTGCAAGAGCATGCCGGGCGCGGTGCTCCCCTTCCAGCGGGTGAGGAAGCGCAAAGATGGCAAGGCCACGGAACTGGTGTTCGGGAAAGTGCAGCGCGAGCTGCTCAACGCGGTGCTCGACGAGCTCGATCTGAAGACCGATCGCGATGGCAATCCTCGCACCGCCTACAGCCTTCGCCACACCTACATCTGCCTGCGGCTGATGGAGGGCGCAGACATTTACCAGGTCGCCAAGAACTGCCGCACGAGCGTGGAGATGATCGAGAAGTTCTACGCCGCGCATATCAAGAACACGCTCGATGCGGCGGCCATCAACGTCCGCAAGAAGCCAAAACCGCGGAAGGGACCTTTCGCGGCTAAGGCGAGCTCATGACTGCGTGAGCGGATGAGCCGCCGGCGTGCAGCGCGCGGCACGTTGGCCTCCTGAGCTTCAACGCAGGGCGGTGTTGACGCCGGCGGAAGATCCGGAGTTCTACGCCTTCTCGCCCCGGGCAGCCTCTGCGCGGCCATGAGCCATCAAGGTCTCCAGCGCCTCGCGGGTGAGCCAGCCTCTCGAGTCGCGCTTGGCCTTCTCCCAGGCGCGGGCGTCCACGGAGCTCCAGTCCCAGAAAGGCGTCCAGCCGCCGTCCGGTTGTTGTCCTTCGATCAGGACCGCGACCGCGTCGTCGATCCGGCTGCTGAGCGCCGCGGCGGCCAAGCTGGCCGGGGTTGGGGCGAGGTCGAGCGTTCGGGCGTGCGCGTCGCCAGGATCGCGGGCGGCGACCGAGCGAAGGACGAGCGACGTGAGCGGCAGGGCGAGGTCGGCCGGCGCGGCCCCGGTCTCGGCCAGACGCAGCGCGCACTTCAGGTCGTAGGCGCTCTTGATCAGCTCGGTCTCGGCGATCGCCTGGCGCATGCCGGTCTCGGTGGCGTCGATCAGGGGCGCCGGAACGCCGCCTCGATAGAGATAGAGCAGGCCGAGGATTTCGGCGGTCGGATTGAACCGAAAGCCATTCTTGGCGCCGGCGACGCTGTCCGACCCGGCCATGTCTTGCGACCACGTCCACCAGGGCGCGTGCGGCGCGAGCTCCACCCCAGGGCCGATGATCGGCCAGACGCCCGTGGTGCGATCAAGGTTGGCGTCGAGCCAGCGGACGGCGCCTTGGACCATGGGGTGATCGCTGGGTGCGCCCAGTCGCGCGAGCAGCCTCAGGCCGATGCTGGTCGCGATGGCGCTGGAAGCGGGGCTTGAGAGGTCGGGTTCGAGACCGCGCCCGAAGCCGCCATCCACGTTCTGATAGATCGCGAGGGCGGCAAGCGCGGTTTGTGCAGAGCCCGCGCCAAGCGCCAGATCCAGCAGCGCCCGGTCCAGAGGCCTCGCTCCGTCAGCGACGAACCTGCGCGCGGCCTCGAAACGATCTCGGGCGAGGAAGCGGGCCAAGACCTTCTCCAGCAAGAGACGGACGGCGCTCTAATGAAACAGCGTCGCCAACCGGAATGTGACGATGTGGCTTTCCACCTGATATCGGGATGCAATCTCGTCGATCTCGTTGGCCGGTTGTAGATCCAGCCTTCCCCGTGGGATTTCCCCGGCGATCCAGGCGTACGGCATGAGGAGTTCGAGCGCGAACCAAGTCGCCTCCAGGGCCTCGAGTTCTTGAAGGTCGGCCTTCCGAGGATCGCTGAGGTCGACCCTTGCGCCGTCGTCGACGCGGACTTCCTCGCCTTTGTGGAGCGAGAGGTGACCAAGCTGGCGCGCAATTGCAAATCGACGGCCGGCGGGCGTCTGGGCGGCGTTGGCGACGATCACCCGTTGGCTGGCGTGTCGATAAAGGATGGCCGAGAGATCCTGCTCAAGGACCAGGATCTGCAGTTCAACACCCAGGGTGGACAGGATTGGGTCCAGATCGACCGCAGGCGCGCGCTGGGAAGCCAGTAGCGGCTCGATGTGGCGGCGCAGTCGAACGAGGCTGACGCGGTAGCTGCTCACGCAGCGCCTTTCGGCGCGCCCTTCAAGGCCTCGACGATTTTAGCCACGTCTTCGCGCAGTTCCTCGCTGCCGGGCTCGGTCTTGGGCATCAACTCCGACGCCGGGACCTTCAGCGCGTCGGCGAAGTCGACCAACTGGTGCAGCAAGATCCGTTGTCGCCCCTTCTCGATGTTGGTGATCGAGGTCCTCGAAAGGTCCACTCGCCGGGCGAGTTCCTCCTGGGTGACGTCCGCCTGCTCCCGGATCTCGCGGAGGCGGCTTCCAAACACGCGGTAGATGCGATCGTCCATGAGTCCTCGTCTGGCGTGAGGGCTTGAGGATAGCACCAGGGCGGTGTTTCGGGAAGGCGAAAGTTTGCGGTGCAAACGGTTTGCAGTTCGGGAAAATTATCGACGTTTGTAATATTGACATTTCCGGGCCTGACCCCCAACTCTCCCTCCAGGAACGAAAGGAGGGGCTGCAATGGCCACCATCACCGAGAAAACAGCTGAACTGGTCTTCGCGCTCGAAGGCGAACGCGAGCCGAAGAGCATCGTGCTCAAGGCGAGCGAAACCGATGAAGAGCTGCTCGCGCGGCTTCGCGAGGAGTACAAGCGCGACGATCTTGAGGAGATCTGCCTCGAAGACGACGACAATCCCATCGACCTCGCCGACCTGATCCGCGCTCTGCTGAGCGGGGAGTTCCGCCTCGTCCACGTCGGGGCCAAGGGCAAGATCAAGGTCTCGGTCACCTACAACAACAAGGAGATGGAGCACGCCTTTCGGCCCAGCGCGACCATGCGCCGGGTGATCAAGTGGGCTATCTCGCCGAAGGCCTTCGAGCTGGATGGCGAGCCGAGCGATTTCCAGCTCAAGCTCGGCGACGAGATCCTGCCGCCGGACACCCACGTGGGCCAGCTGACCAAAGGCCGCCACCCGGTCCGCTTGGCGCTGGTCTTCAAGGTCAAGCCGCAGGGCTAGGCGAATGGGGGGCGTCGACAACCTGTCGCCAGACGAGGTCGCGCTTCGCCGCGACCTCGAAAGTCTGGCCTTCCGTCTGGGAACGCGCCGCAGGAAGTGGAACCTCCTCCTGCTGCGCTTCCCGCTTCTGTACGTGCAGATCGAGGCCCCGCAGCGGGCGCAGGGACCAGCGTCCTTTCTGCTGAGGGTCGACGCCGCGGGCTACCGCGCCACCGCGCCGACCGCAGCGCTGTGGGATGGCCCCGCCGACACCCCGCTGGCCGAGACCCATCGTCCGCATGGCGCCTCAGGAACCGTCCTCATCGGCTTTTCGAGCGGTTGCGGCGTCTGTCTCTATCACCCCATCGACAGGGGCGCCCGAGCCCACTGGCCCCAGGCCCACCACGATCTGGCCTGGGGACCTGACAGCACCATCATCACCTTCCTGGAGACCGTTCATGCTCTGGTCCATGATACGGACTATTCTTTCGCTCGGGCGACCGACGCCCAAGCTGGTCTGCAAGGCGGACCTTTGGACCCAAGTCTTGCGCGAGCTGCGTAACCGGGGCGGGGGCGTTCGAGAGGCCGGCGGCTTCCTCCTTGGGCGGCGTGAGGCCTCGGGCCTGCGCCGGATCACGCACTTCATCGCCTATGACGAGGTCGATCCCCTCGCACTGCGTGGGATCATCGTCTTCGACGGCTCCAAGATGGACAGGGTCTGGGCTCGGTGCGCGAATCTCGGCCTTGAAGTTGTCGCCGATCTCCACACCCATCCGGGGGGATATGGTCAAAGCTCCATCGATCAGGCGAACCCGATGCTTCCGGAGCGGGGCCACATGGCGCTGATCATCCCGAACTTCGCCGATCGCGACTACCGGCCCGGCCAGATCGGCATCTACGAATATGAGGGCAGGGGGGCCTGGCGAAATCACAGCACAGCCGGCTGCCGCGCCTTCAGGCTGGAGGTTCGGTGATGTCGGTGACGTTCGAGCATGACCGCGGTGCCCAGTGGCTGATGGCCGCCGACAGCCGCCTGGATGTGGACGCCGCGACGGGGCGGCTGGACGGCGCAGCCCTTGCCGTTTCGTTCGATGAAGCGGGCGTCGAGCCTTGGGCTCAGGCGGCGCTGCTGGCGGTCGTCGCCGCAGGTAAAAGGATGTTTCGGAGGGGCGTCTACCTGGTCTCCGCGGAAGATCCGCCCTGCCGTCTCGCCCTGTACGGCGCGGGATCATTCCGGCGTCGCCTGATCGCGGCGGGAGCTCACGACAGACCTGCGCCCCAAGGGGCGGCGCAACTGCATATCGGGCGCCGCGGCAAGGACGGCGTCTTGGCCTGTTGGGCGGACGGTTGGAGCGCCTGGGTGGGGCCAGGACAGCCGCCCGGCCAGGCTGCGCAAAGCAACGAAATCGGCGGCGTCCTGGCCGCGGCTCTGGGGTTGCAGGAGGCGTTTCGCCGCCATGTCCTCCTGGACCTGCGCGCCGGCCGTCGGACCTATGGCCTTTCAGCCTGGGGCCCTGACGCGCCAGCCGACGGCCGCCTGCTCCGCCTCCCTTCCGAACTTTGGGTTCTTGGCCTCGGCAATCTCGGGCAGGCCACGCTGCTGGTGTTGGGCGTCTTGCCCTACTGGGATCCGCGCAACGCTCGGCTGCTGTTGCAGGACTTCGACACGGCCGGACTGGAAAATCTGGGCGTCCAGGTGCTGACCGAACCAAGTTGGATAGGGCGACGAAAGGCGCGGTGCGTTGCCGAATGGGCGGATAGGTTGGGGTTCAATACCGATATCTGCGAGCGCGCCTTTCAGCTCGGCCACCAGCCGGGCAGGGACGAGCCCCGCGTTCTCCTGGGGTGCGTCGACAATCTCGAGGCCCGGCGGGCCGCGGCCTCGGCCGGCTTTGACCTGATGGTCGATGCGGGCCTCGGTGCGACCGCAGCCGAAGCTTTCGATGTGCGGCTGCACGCTTTTCCTGGGCGTCGGGGTATTGCAGAGGTCTGGCCCGACACGCCGCTGGCGGCGCCGCGACTATCGCCCGGTCTTGAACGGGCGGTCGCGGACGGCCGGATCGACGCGTGCGGAGCCATGTCGATCGCCGGGCGCAGCGTCGGTGTGCCGTGCACCGCACTGGCGGCGGCCGCCATCCAGATCGCCCAGGTCGTGCGGGCCTTTGAGACGGGGGGCTGCTGCGATCTTGTCGATCTGACGCTGCCGCTGGCTGACGAGGCGGTCTTCAAGGTGATGCCCGTCGAGCTCGGTCGCTCGCCGGCCTTTGCGCCTGCGCGCCTCGGCTAGAAGCGCCGGATCCGGCTGAGATAGGGGGCGTCCTCGGAGATCAGAACCGCCTCCTCATCTTCCTCCATATCCGGGAATTCCACCGATTCCGGCCACGCGCCGGCTTGGCCGTCCGGATCGCGGTGCACGACCACATGCGGCAGGTGGGCCATGATGAGGTCGCTGCTCGGGTCGCTGCTGCTGGTGGCGTTGGTGACGATATGTCCAAGGATCGGCCGGGGGCCATGTTCGGACTGTTGCGCCGCGTCAGCGTCGAGCAGCTCTGTCACCCATATGAAGTGCGGCAGTGTGCGGCTGAGCAACTGCACCTTGAGCTCATCGCTCAGATTGTTCTTGGCGAGGTGGTGCCGATACCGCGCCGCCGTGGTCAGGTAGGTTCGCCGGATCAAGCGGTCCTCTCGTACCAAGTCGAAAAAGGCCGCCAGCCTGGCGGCCGCCGCGGGGGTCTCGGCCAGAAGCTCGGAATAGGTCTTCGCGAGCTTCTCTCGCTGCCGCGACAGGAAGTCCCCGGCCACTGTGTCCGCCCGATCAGCCCGCAGGAATACGCGGGGCGGCAGCGGGACGAACATGTGCGAGAGGTCTTCGACCGTCAGAACCTTGCCGTCTTCCATGAGCAGCCGATCCCGGGGCAAGGCGTCGATGTCTTCGCCCGTGAGCGGCATCAACCGGTAGGGGCCCCTTTGGTCGTCGTGCACCACGAGCGCCCGCACGAAAGCGTCGTAGGTCTGGTCCTCGCGAAGGGCGCCGCCCGTCGTCTCCACATAGCCGACTGCCGTGATCGCATGTTGGATGCAGTGCATGGTCAGGATCACTGGCAAGCCGGAGTCCAGATAGCGCATAACGATGCTGGCCGCGGTCGGGCCCGGAACAGGCTTGGAGTCCTCGTCCCTGAACAGATCGAAGAGAGGCTGGTGACCCATGCCGCGCAGGGCGCGGATCATGTGCATCGGGTTGAGGCCGCCGGAACCCGCGGGCAAGGCAGTGCTCAGGCTCGCGTCGGTGGGCGTGCCGGCAAGGCGCGTGATGTCCGCCATGGAGTGCCAGGCGGTACGCCGGTGACGGGTCTGGACGGCGAGCGAAGCCATCCAGATCGCGGCCTGGGCGCAGGCGCCGACGCGGGCCTCCTGCTGGATGAAGGGCGCCCCCTTCACGGAGAGCTCGGCGGCGATCAGATTGGTCTTGAACTCCGCGCGCGCCGCGGGGCGGACGCTTAGCCCGGCGCCAAGCGAGGGGAACTTCAGGACCGTGCGTCCGATAGGGCCCTGCGGGATGGGGCGGACCACAATGAAGCCGAGGTAGCTCGCCTCGCTGAAGGCCTTGTCCTGCTCGGCCAAATCCGTTTCGAGGATGTGTGAGACGTCCTCTGCGAAGAGGTGTAGCCGCTTGGTTTCGCGCGGATAATCCTTGAAGGCCCCGGCATAGAAGTTCTGGTAATCGGAAGAATAGTCCCTATCGGTGTAGGGATCCTCGAGCACTGCATAGGTCGCGCCGAGGCTTGCGACATGCTGCATCAACGCGTCGACGCTCTTGTTTGAGCGTTCGCCAGCGAGGATTTTCCGGAGAAGGGGCATTCCGCTTCTGTCGAGCGGGAAGGCCTTCAGAATCAGCCGCATAGTTCAGGACTAGCAGACTCGCAAGGCGAGTGCCAATCTCGGCTGCTACCTACCGGAAAGCAAACCGCGCAGCGGTGGTCACCACTCGACTGGCGCGCAG
>JAEXKM010000322.1 GCA_023445705.1 Pseudomonadota bacterium | reverse complement strand
TCCTTCGCCCTATATAATACCGAAGGGGAGGCCGACGCATTCGTCGACGCGCTGACCCGCACCCAGGCCTTCTTCGCTTGAGCATGACCATGGATGACGCTGCTTCCATTGAGCCCACCGCGACTTCCGCTCTGCCGCAAGCCGAGCTGGATGCGCTGACCGACCAGTTGATCGAAAAGCTGAAGACCGTGTTCGACCCGGAGATCCCGGTCGACATCTACGAACTTGGCCTGATCTACAAGGTGGACGTGTCCGACGATCGCGACGTGGCCATCGATATGACGTTGACCGCCCCGGGATGCCCCGTCGCCGGCGACATGCCGGGCTGGGTCCAGGACGCGGTGAAGGAAATCCCGACCGTGCGCAACGTCACGGTCGAGCTGGTGTTCGACCCGCCGTGGGACTCCTCGCGCATGTCTGACGAGGCCAAGCTTCAACTCAACATGTTCTGACCCCATATTGGAGTGAGCATGAGCGAACTGTCCGTCAATCCCGCCCCCCGGGCCCGCAGGCCCAGGCCCAAGGTCGTCACCTTGACCGACGCGGCCGCTGCGCGCGTCCGTGAAATCATGGACAAGGCCGAGAAGCCCTATGCGGGCTTGCGCGTCGGCGTGAAGAATGGCGGCTGCGCCGGGCAGGAGTACGTCCTGGAGTACGCCGAAGAGGCTGGCCCCCTGGACGAGACGGTCGAGGACAAGGGCGTGACCATCCTCGTCGAGCCCAAGGCGGTGCTCTTCCTGATCGGCACCGAGATCGACTACGTCACCACCAAGCTCTCGGCGAAGTTCGTGTTCAGGAACCCGAACGAGACGGATGCCTGCGGTTGCGGAGAGAGCGTCACCATCGAGCCCGGCAAGGTTCTCGACTCCTAAGCAGCTACAATTCGTGACGTGACGCCGTTCGCGGCGCGCCTCACGCTCTGCCTATCAAGGTTTGGGGTAGAGCCGGCATGTTCGGATCGCGAGTCGACCTGCAAAGAACGCGGACGGGGCACGACCACCACCGCGTCACCTTCATCGAGCTATTCTTCGACCTGGTGTTCGTCTTCGCGATCACCCAGCTTTCCCATGCGTTGCTCAAGCATCTGACGCCCCTCGGCGCGATCGAGGCCGGGCTGCTGTTCCTGGCGGTCTGGTGGGTCTGGATCTTCACATGCTGGATCACCAACTGGCTCGATCCGGAGCGGACGCAGGTGCGTTTGCTGCTGATCGTGCTGATGCTGGCCGGCCTGCTACTCACCACTTCCTTGCCCGACGCCTTCGGCGAAAAGGGGCTGCTGTTTGCGAGCGCCTTCGTATTCATGCAGGTGGGCCGTTCGCTGTTCGCCATGTGGGCGCTGCGTCGGCACAACGCGCGAAACTATCTCAACTTCGTACGGATCACGGCCTGGCTGGTGGCTTCGGCCGTCTTCTGGATCGCTGGCGGCCTGGCCGAGCAGGGGCTGCGGCGGGCGCTCTGGGCCGTCGCAGTGGCGATCGAATTCGCCGCGCCCTCGGCGGGCTTCTGGACACCAGGACTGGGCAGGTCGACCACCGGGGATTGGGAGGTCGAGGGCGGTCACATGGCCGAGCGATGCGCGTTGTTCGTGATCATCGCACTTGGGGAGTCCATTCTCGTCACGGGCGCCACCTTTGCCGAACTACCGATGTCGCTCAGCGTGATCGGGGCGTTCGGCGCTGCGTTCTTCGCCAGCGTCGCCATGTGGTGGATCTACTTCGATGCGGCGGCCGAGCGGGCGAGCGAGCATATCGCCAAGTCGGATGACCCTGGGCGGCTGGCGCGGCTCGCCTACACCTATATCCACCTGCCCCTGGTCGCCGGCATCGTGGTCACCGCAGTGGGCGACGAACTGGCCCTGACCCATCCCCTGGGACACGTGGACATCAAGACGACGCTGGTGCTGCTGGGCGGGCCGGCGCTCTATCTCGCTGGCGATCTGCTGTTCCGCATTGCGACCACCGGCAAGGCGCCGCGGTCGCACGCCGGCGGGCTTCTGGCCTTGTTGCTGCTCGCGCCGGTCGCGGGGGCCATGACTCCAATGAGCCTGAGCTTCGCCACCTCGGCCGTGCTGGTCGCGGTGGCGGGCTCGGAGACCTATTGGCTTCGCCGAGGACGGCTGCGGGAAGCCTAGCGTCCCTTGAACTGGGCCGGACGCTTTTGGAGGAAGGCGAGAACGCCCTCGCGATTGTCCTCGGTGCGGCCTGCGGATTTCTGGGCCATCCTTTCAGCGTGAAGCTGCGAGGACCATTCTTCGTCCAGGCTGTCCCAGATGAGCTTGCGGATGGAGCCGAGCGCCTTCGGGCCGGTGGCCAGGGCCTTGGCGAACTCCATGGCGGTCGGCATCAGCTTGTCGTCGGGGACGCAGCGATTGATCAGGCCCCAAGTCTCGGCCGTGGCCGCGGGGACTTTTTCGCCTAGCAGCGCCATCTCCATGGCTCGCGCCTTGCCGATCAGGCGCGGCAACAGGTAGGTCGAGCCACCGTCCGGGACCAGCCCGATGCGCCGGAACGCCTGGAGGAAGTAGGCGCTTTCGGCGGCCACGATGATGTCGCCCATCAGGGCCAGCGAGCAGCCGACGCCAGCGGCCGGCCCATTGACCGCGGTCACGATCGGGATCGGGTAGTCGCGAATGGAGGTGACGAAGGGGTTGTAGACGGTCTCGAGCGCCGCCCCGGCGTCGGGGCCTTCCGGATCGGGATTAGCCGGGGCCGTGCCGCGGCCCGAGAGGTTGGCGCCCGAGCAGAAGCCTCGGCCCTCGCCGGTGATGATGAGGCAGCGGACCTCCTCATCGGCCTTCATCGCGTTGGCGGCGTCGACCAGTTCTTCCATCAGGTCGAGCCCGGCCGCGTTCAGCGTCGATGGGTCGGCCAAGGTGATCACACCGATGCCGTCGCTCTTCGACGTCTTGATTTTCGCATAGGCCATGGCGTCCTCCCTCGAGATCTTTCGGCGGACTAAAGAGGATATGTCCTGGCGTCAGGCTAGTGGGAAAGCGCGTCAAGCGGCGACGGATTGCTCCGCCTTGGTCACCCGATTGCGGCCGCTGCGCTTGGAGGCGTAAAGCGCCTTGTCAGCCCGTTCCATCAGCCCATGAGCGCCCTCGGTCCCACGCAGCTCGGCGACGCCAGCCGATATGGTGATCGCGCCTAGGTCGTCGTTCGTGGAGCGCCGCTTGAGCATGCGCGAAGCGACTTCCTCGCGAATCTCTTCCAGCACGGTGGCGGCGAGATCGGCGCGTTCGCGCGGAAAGATCAGCGCGAACTCTTCCCCGCCATAACGGGCGGCGAAGCGGGGCGGGGCGCCGACACGGCCGATCACGCTGGCGACATAGCGGATGACCTGGTCGCCGGTCTGGTGACCCCAGGTGTCGTTGAAGGACTTGAAATGATCGATATCGATCAGGGCGAGCGTGAGGTCCTGTCCGGCCGCCTGCGCGTCGGCGCAGGCGCGAGACAATTCCTCGTCGAAAGCCTTGCGATTGGCCAGGTTGGTCAAGCCGTCCGTCGTGGCGTCGCGGCGAACCTGTTCCAGATGCTCGCGCAGTTTTGTCACCTGCGCGGTGGATTCCGAAAGCCGGCTTTCGAGGACCTTATTTTCCTGCTGTACGCGTCGGGTCGCGCTGATCAGCGTGTCGACCATCTGCTGCAGATCGATGCCGTCGGCGTGGGCCAGCGACCGGGATGCGCCGGCCAGGGTGTCGCCGTAGGCCTCGCTGGACTTCTGCGCGGTCTTGATTGCGTGGCTGACCGCTTCGAGTTCCTTGGTTAGGGCGTCGCCGGCGTCGCGGATCTGTTCGGTAAGCTTGGCCTTGGGCAAATATGTGGCCGCCAGTTCGTCGGCCACGAGGTCTGTAAAGGCCTCCCCGGAAGACAGGAGCCGGGCGATCTCGCGCCCCAGCGGGCTGTCAGGGGCGCCTACGTAGTAGGTCCAGAGTTCGAAATTGATTGCGGTCGGCCAGACCTGGTGCGCCTCCATGGCGTCCAGGGCCTGCCGCGCCAGCGCATAGGCGCCAGGGCCGCGAAGCTTGGATTCGATCTCGTCGGACATTCTGTCTTCCCTGAATCCTCGAGGACCGCGCTTTCGAGCGGCGGCCCGGAGTACTGAGAGAGACTAGTGTAGAGAGTCGAACGACCCGTTAAGGGCGTAAGTTAAGGCTATTCGCCGGTGGGCGGGAGCGGTGTGCGCCGAAGCAGGAAAGCGGGCACATCGGCGCCAAAACCCACCACATCCTTGTCACCATCGGCACGGCGTCCGCCGCGGCGCGGCTCGGGCGCGGCCACAGCCGCCGGCGTGGGGCGGGGCGCGGGCTGCTCGGCCTCGCGTCGGGCGCGGGCCGGCTTGCGCGCTTCTTCCTCGACGGGAGCCGAAACCAGCGGCTCCATCGCGGCGACCTCGCCATGGGGGGCGATCGGACGCGCGCGATCGCGGCCGCCGCGGCTGTTCGAGCGTCCGCCCCGGTCACGATCGCGATCACGCCCGCTGGCGCGGCGCTCATCCTTGATCGCCGAGAAATCGACGCCGTCGATGGTCACTTCTTCAGGCGTCTTGCCGATAAGCTTGAGCACCTTGTCGATGTTCTTGGCGTCGGCCGGCGTGACGATCATGAAGGCTTCGCCCGTCCGGCCCGCGCGGCCGGTCCGGCCAATACGGTGCACGTAGTCGTCGGCGTGGTGCGGCACGTCGTAGTTGAAGACGTGGCTGACGTCGGGAATGTCCAGGCCGCGGGCGGCGACATCAGAGGCGCAAAGCAGCTTCAGGCCGCCATTGCGGAAGCTGTCCAAGGTCCGCATCCGCGTAGCCTGATCCAGGTCGCCGTGAATGGCGCCAGCGTCGAAGCCATGCTTCTTCAAGGACTTGGCGACGATGTCGACTTCCGACTTCCGGTTACAGAAGACGATGCCGTTCTTGATCTCGCTGCGCTCGATCAGCATGCGCAGGGCGGTGCGCTTGGCTTTCGGGTCGGAGGTCGGCAGGCGCAGGATATGCTGCTTGATGGTTTCGGCCGTCGTGGCCGGGCGCGCGACCTCGATCCGCTGCGGATCGTTGAGAAACTGCTTGGTCAGGCGCGTGATTTCGGGCGGCATGGTCGCCGAGAAGAACAGGGTCTGCTTCTTCGGCGGGGTGAGCTTGAAGATGCGCTCGATGTCCGGGATGAACCCCATGTCCAGCATCCGGTCGGCCTCGTCGACCACCAGGATCTGGACACCGGTCATCAGCAGCTTGCCACGCTCGAAATGGTCGAGCAGGCGGCCAGGCGTCGCGATGAGGACGTCGACCCCGCGGTCGAGCTTCAGTTCCTGATCACCGAAGGAAACGCCGCCAATCAGGAGCGCGCAGGAAAGCGTGCGCTTTTGGCCCTTCGAATAGCGCTCGAACGACGCGGCGACTTGGTCAGCCAGTTCTCGGGTCGGCGCCAGGACCAACGAACGCGGCATGCGCGCCTTGGAACGGCCGGCCGCGAGGCGGTCGATCATCGGCAAGGTGAAGGCGGCGGTTTTCCCGGTGCCCGTCTGGGCAATGCCAAGCACGTCGCGACCCTGAAGGGCGACCGGAATGGCCTGCGCCTGGATCGGAGTAGCGGTCGTGTAGCCCGTGTCGGCAACGGCCTGAAGCGTCGCGGGTGACAGGCCCAGTTCGGAAAATTCGGTCATTCAGCAGCAATGGGAGCGGATTAGCCCGCTCAGGGTCGGGAGCCGGGCGAGCCACGGCGGCGCGGACGGCGATTGCCGTGCGCGGCGGAAGATACGGCGTGACGGGCTCAAGTCAAACCCGTTCTGCACAAGGAGCAGCCGGCTGAGCCTTGTTCAAGCGCTGGACACCGAGCTCGCGGGCTCCAACAGGGGTGGGCGCAGACGCTGAGCCCAGCGACGGCCGAGCTCGATGCCCGGCCTTTCGACGAACACGTAGAGCGCCCAGGCCACCGGGATGAGGGCGGCCGACGTGACCAGTACGGCGAGCGGGAAGGTCACGCCCGAGCCGCCCGGCAACTGCTGGATCCGTTCGTAAACGCCCATCCGGGTGAGCACGAAGATGAGTTGAGGGTGGCCGAGATAGAGGCCGAAGCTGATCTTGCCGAGGAACTCGGTGGCTGGATTTGAAAAGATCGCGAGCGGCCGTTGCGCCATGCCAAGGCAGATGAGGGCGAAGGGCGCGCCCCAGCAGAGCATGTAGATGATGCTCACCGTCCAGCCCATTCGTCCGAACGGCCCTGAGGCCAGCCAGAAGCTGAAGAGCAGGGCCAGGCCGGCGGCGGTCACCTGTATGCCTCGGCGTGCGTCGAGGACCTGGTAGAGCTTGAAGGCGATCAAGCCAAAGCCGAAGTACGGCAAGTTGAAGATCAGCCCGTGGACCAGGAACGACTGGTTGAGTTCGAGCCGGGTCGTGATCGCCGCATAGGCCAATGCGACGCCGGTGAACGCCGCCGTTGCGAGGATCGCCCTAGGCAGGGTTCTGGCGAGCGCGAGGACGAAGGGGAAGATCAGGTAGAACAGCATCTCCACGCCGATGGACCATGAGGCCGGCGCGATGCCGTCGACGGTCGAAGGCGTGAGGTTGAACAGGAAGGACAGAGAGAGGGCCAGCATTCGCGCGTTCGGCGGGGGGGCCCCGATCATCGCCATCGCCAGGAGCCATGTGCCGATAGCAAGATAATACAGCGGTGCGATGCGCATGACGCGTCGCAGGTAGAATTCCTTGAGCTGGCCATTGCCGAAAAGGCGGCCCTCGTAGCCGTAGGCGAGGCTGAATGCGCTCACGACGAAGAACAGCGGCACGCCGAAGCCGAAGAAGAACTTCATGAATTCCAAGCTCTTCGGCACTGGAGCTTGGGTCAGATGAATCACGTGGAAGATGACGATTGCGAACGCCGCATAGGCGCGCAGGGACTCAACGCCCCCTAGATGCGCGCGGCCGCGCGCGGCGGCCCCCGAGCCTCCCACCATGAATTCAACCTCCCGTTGCCGCGAACCTAGTGAACGATTCGAGGTTTGGCCAAACGCCCGATCAGACGTCGAGGTCGGCGGCGGCGAATTCCGCGTTCTCCTGGATGAAACGGAAGCGCAATTCAGGCTTGCGGCCCATGAGGGCCTCGACGAGGTCTTCGACCGTTTCTTCGGCGCGGGGCAGGGTCACGCGGGCCAGAGTCCGGCTGCCCGGGTCCATGGTGGTTTCCTTGAGCTGGCCGGGCATCATCTCGCCAAGACCCTTGAACCGGCCGATTTCGGGCTTCTTGCCCTTGAACTCGGTCGTCAGCAACTCCTCGCGGTGGGCGTCGTCGCGGGCGTAGATCGTCTTGCCGCCGTGGCTCATCCGATAGAGAGGCGGGAGTGCAAGGTAGAGGCGGCCCGAGCGGATCAACTCCGGCATGGTGCGATAGAAGAAGGTGATCAGCAGCGAAGCGATGTGGGCGCCGTCCACGTCGGCGTCGGTCATGATGACCACGCGCTCGTAGCGCAGGTCCTCTTCCTTGAACTTGCGGCCCGGCTGAACACCCAGCGCCAACAGGAGGTCCGACAGCTCCTTGTTGGCGGTGAGCTTGTCGATGGACGCTGAGGCGACGTTCAGGATCTTGCCGCGCAGGGGCAGGATCGCCTGGGTCTTGCGGTTGCGCGCCTGCTTGGCCGAGCCACCGGCGGAATCGCCTTCGACCAGGAAGATTTCGGTGCCGTCCGTCGCCTGGCCTGAGCAGTCGGCGAGCTTGCCTGGCAAGCGCAGCTTGCGGGTGGCCGAGGCGCGGGACACTTCCCTGTCACGCCGGCGCTTGAGGCGTTCTTCGGCCCGGTCGATGACGAACTGCAGCAGGGCCGTGGCGGACTTGGGCTGAGCGGTCAGCCAGTGGTCGAACGGGTCGCGCAAGGCGTTCTCGACCAGGCGCTGGGCCTCGGAGGAGGAGAGCTTTTCCTTGGTCTGACCCTGGAATTCGGGATTGGCGATGAAGACGCTGACCAGGGCCCCAGCCTGGGCGACGACATCCTCGGCGGTGATCACACTGCCGCGCTTTTCTCCGGTGAGTTCGGCGTATTGCTTCAGGCCGCGGGTAAGGGCTGCGCGCAGGCCCGCCTCATGGGTCCCGCCCTCCGGGGTCGGGACGGTGTTGCAGTAGGACTGCATGAAGCCGTCGGCCTCGCCAAAGCCGGCGGGCGTCCAAGTGACGGCCCACTCGACCTTGCCCGTCTCACCCGGCCGCTCGTAGCGCCCGGCGAAGGGCTCGGGTGTGACGGTCTCGATCGTCTTGACCCGCTCGGCCAGGAAGTCGGCCAGGCCATTGGGGAAGCGGAAGGTCGCCTCGGCGGGCGTTTGGTCGTGGATGCGGGACGGATCGCAGGTCCAGCGGATCTCGACGCCACCAAAGAGATAGGCCTTTGAGCGGGCCATGCGGTAGAGGCGCGCCGGCTTGAAGGCGCAGCCCTCACCGAAGATCTGCTCGTCCGGCAGGAAGCTGATCGCCGTACCCTTCTTGCGGGTCGGGTTCAGCTTTTCGATCGAGCCCAGCGGCTTGCCGCGGCTGAAGGACTGGCGCCATTCGAAGCCGTCTTTCCAGGCCGTCACATCGACACGCTCGGAAAGCGCGTTCACGACCGAGACGCCGACGCCATGAAGGCCCCCCGAGGTCTCATAGGCCTTGCCGGAGAACTTACCGCCCGAGTGCAGGACGGTCATGATCACTTCCAGGGCGGACTTGCCCGGATGCTTGGGGTGCGGGTCGACCGGGATGCCCCGACCGTCGTCCTTGACGGTCAAGCGGCCATCGGCGTCGAGGCGCACCTCAATGACCTTGGCGTGGCCGGCGACGGCCTCGTCCATCGCGTTGTCGAGGACTTCGGCGAACAGGTGGTGGAGCGCCCGCTCGTCGGTGCCCCCGATATACATCCCCGGCCGCTTGCGCACCGGCTCCAGCCCCTCGAGGACTTCGATGTCCTTGGCCGAATAGCCGCCGCTGGGCTTCTCGTTCAGCACTTCGGGATCGGGGCGCGGCTCGTGAGACTGCGCCAGCGGCGCGGCCGGCGCAGGATTGAGAGCGTCGTCGAAGAGAGAGGCTTGGGGGGGAGAGGCCTGGGACATGCGACCTGAAAATGGAACGATTCGAGACCGACCCATATGAATCGCCGGGGCGCTCAAATCAATGCGACCGGGCGCTCGGCCTGGCCCTTACTCCCATATCGCCGGAGAAACGTCTGCGCGGGAGTGGTGAGATGCGGATATTGCCGCCGATCCTGGTCTTGGTCCTTTTGATCCTGATGGCCTTGCTGAGAGCCGGCGCGCCGGGACCACTGATCCCACTGCCGTGGCCCTGGCTCGGGATGGCGCCCCTTCTGTTGGGGCTTGGTCTGCTAATTGGCGGGTCGGGCCGTTTCAGGGCGGTCGGAACCAACATCAGGACCTTCGACGAGCCCGGCGTCCTGGTGACGGACGGTCCGTTCCGGTTCAGCCGCAATCCGATGTACCTGGGCTTCCTGCTTCTGCTGTTGGGGGTGGCGGCGATCATGGGCTCCGGCAGCCCCTTCGTTGGGCCGCTGGCGTTCGCCCTGGCCGCCGGCCTCTGGTACATCCCTTACGAAGAGCGGGCGATGCGCGCCAAATTTGGCGACGCCTACGAGGCCTATGCGCGAAGGGTCCGCCGCTGGATCTGAGGAGGGAGAATGCCTGACCGGCCGTTGCGCATCGGAATCCTGGGCGCGGCGCGGATAGCGCCCTCGGCGCTCATCGCCCCCGCCGCTGCGACCGGTGTCGCCGAGGTGGTTGCGGTCGCGGCGCGGGACGCGGGGCGGGCGAGAGCCTTCGCCGACGAGCATGGCCTGCCCATCGTGGCGACGGACTATCAGGCGCTGGTCGAACACCCCGAGGTCGAGGCGGTCTATAACGCCTTGCCCCCGGCGCGGCATGCCGAATGGACGATCGCGGCGCTCGCCGCCGGCAAGCCCGTGCTGTGCGAAAAGCCGTTCGCGATGAACGCCGGCGAAGCCCAGGCGATGGTCGCGGCCAGCCGGGCGCATGGGCAGGTTTTGATGGAGGCCTTCCACTATCGCTTCCATCCGTTGTTCGAGCGGGTGCTGGATATCGTCGCTTCGGGGGAGATCGGCGAGGCGCGGCGGATGAAGGCGGTGTTCTCCACATCGATCGACCAAACCGACACCGAGTTGCGCTACGATCCGGCGCTTGGCGGCGGCGCGCTGATGGATCTCGGGACGTACTGCCTGCATTGGGTTCGAACCGTCGCCGGGAGCGAGCCCAAGGTCAGCACGGCGAGTTACGTGCTGGGCGGGTCTGGAGTCGACATCTCCACAAAGGCGACGCTCGCATTTGCGCGCGGCTTGGTGGCCGAAATCGTCTGCGACATGGCCGGATCGGTCCGCGCGACCCTGGACATCGAGGGCGCTGAAGGACGGATGCGGGTGATCAATCCGCTAGCGCCGCAACTGGGGCACATGATCGAAGTGACGCGGGAAGGCGAGGCGGCGCGCCAGGAAACCGTCAGCCGCGAACCGACCTACGATTTCCAGCTTCGGGCCTTCGTCGACGCCGTTCGTGGCGAGGAAACTCCGTTGACTGGCGGCGACGACGCCGTGGCACAAATGGACCTGATCGATCGCATCAAGTCTGCGTCCAGGGCTTAGATGCGAAAAAGGCCGCGGATTGCTCCGCGGCCTTCGTATCTCGCTTCAGTCGGCGACTAGCACGCGAAGTACATGTCGAATTCGACCGGGTGCGGGTGGAGCTGGAGGCGCATCACTTCCTGCATCTTCAGTTCGATGTAGGCGTCGATGAAGTCGTCGTCCATGACGCCGCCGGCCTTCAGGAAGGCGCGGTCCTTGTCGAGGTTTTCCAGGGCTTCACGCAGCGAGCCGCAAACTTCCGGAACCTTCTTCTGCTCGCGCGGCGGCAGGTCGTAGAGGTTCTTGTCTTGGGCCGCGCCCGGGTCGATCTGGTTGATGATGCCGTCGAGGCCAGCCATCAGCAGGGCGACGAAGGTCAGGTAGGGGTTGCCCATCGGGTCCGGGAAGCGGGCTTCGATGCGCTTGGCCTTCGGCGAGTCGACGTGCGGGATGCGGATCGAGGCCGAGCGGTTGCGGGCCGAGTAGGCCAGCTTCACAGGGGCTTCGTAGCCGGGCACCAGACGCTTGTAGGAGTTCGTCGTCGAGTTCGAGAAGGCGTTGATGGCCTTCGCGTGCTTGATGATGCCGCCGATGTACCACAGGCACATTTGCGAGAGGCCGGCGTACTTATCGCCAGCGAACAGCGGCTTGCCGTCGGCCCAGATCGACTGGTGGACGTGCATGCCCGAGCCGTTGTCGGCGAACATCGGCTTGGCCATGAAGGTCGCCGTCTTGCCGTAGGCCGCCGCCACGTTGTGGATGACGTACTTATAGAGCTGCATCCGGTCGGCCATGGTGATCATGGTGTCGAACTTCAGACCGAGTTCGTGCTGGGCAGGCGCCACTTCGTGGTGGTGCTTTTCCGGCTTCATGCCGAGCTCGCCCATGACCGCCAGCATTTCGCCGCGCAGGTCCTGGCAGGAGTCGACCGGATTGACCGGGAAGTAGCCACCCTTCGGGCCCGGGCGATGGCCCATGTTGCCTTCCGGATAGGCCTTGCTGGAGTTCACCGGCAGTTCGGTCGAGTCGTAGGAGTAGCCGGTGTCATGCGGTTGGGTGGACCAGCGCACGTCGTCGAAGATGAAGAACTCGGCTTCCGGGCCGAAGAACACGGTGTCGCCGATGCCCGAGGACTTCACGTAGTTCAGCGCGGCCTTGGCGATCGACCGCGGGTCGCGGTTGTACGGGGTGCCCGTATCCGGGTTCACGATGTCGCACATCAGGCAGAGCGTGGTCTGCTGATAGAACGGGTCGATGATCGCCGTGTCCAGGTCCGGACGCAGCTTCATGTCGCTCTCGTTGATGGCTTTCCAGCCGGCGATGGACGAGCCGTCGAACATGGTGCCGTCGGTGAGGAATTCCTCGTCGACCAGATCAATGTCGAAGGTGACGTGCTGCATCTTGCCGCGAATGTCGGTGAAGCGGACGTCGACGTATTTGACGTCCTTTTCCTTGATTTGATCCAAAATGTCCTTGGCGGTCGTGGCCATGGTCGTATCCCC
Organism: Pseudomonadota bacterium; assembly: GCA_023445705.1. GTDB lineage: Bacteria > Pseudomonadota > Alphaproteobacteria > Caulobacterales > Caulobacteraceae > Phenylobacterium. The sequence continues at coordinate 5,570 of JAEXKM010000322.1, read as the reverse complement.
TTGAAGAAGTCCGAAATGCTCGTGTGTCAGACAGCCGCTGCGCCGGTCTCTCCGGTGCGGATTCGCAGCACGTCCGTGATCTCCGAAACAAAGATCTTGCCGTCTCCGATGCGGCCCGTGCGGGCGGCGCCGACAATCGCTTCCAATGCAGCCTCGAGTTGGTCATCGGCCACGACCACCTCGATTTTGATCTTGGGCAGGAAGTCCACGACGTACTCAGCGCCGCGGTAGAGTTCGGTGTGGCCCTTTTGACGGCCATAGCCCTTGGCCTCGATCACCGTCATGCCTTGGACGCCGAGGTCCTGAAGGGCTTCCTTCACCTCGTCCAGTTTGAACGGTTTGATGATGGCTTCGATCTTTTTCATACCAAGCTCACTCGTGTGCGCCGCCGAGGCGGTCCGGGGCTACGAGCACGCTCCGGGCAAGCGCTACAAGAGGCATGGGCTTGCGGTTCCGTCGCGGGATCGTGCGATGATGTGAATGCCTCGATTTTAATCAGCGGGCGCCCGCAACACGGTCAGGGCGGGAATCGACATTTTCGGCTGAGTTTGGACGCGCACGGCGGGCCCGACTTGGCTGTGGAGGGAGAGAAGCATGGACGACAGGACGCCAGTTCTAATCGGCGCGGGCCAATTCACGTACAGGGGCGAAGCCGGCGCTTCGCCTTCTCCGACTGAATTGCTGAAGATTGCAGCGGAAAGCGCCGCAGAGAACGCCGGTCTTGCCGTGGAACGGCTCAAAGAGATCGATGGGCTGGCCGTCGTCGGCTTCACGGTCGACGCGCCCGGCGGCGGGCGGATGGTGCCGCACTCGACGAATCCTCCCGCTACGCTCGCCAAGCGCATCGGTGCCTCGCCCAAGTACGCCGTTTATTCCCACATGGGCGGCAACAGCCCGCAGCAACTGGTGAACATCGTCGCCGACCGCATCGCCCGTGGTGAGAACGAGTTCGCCCTGGTCGTCGGGTGCGAGTTCCTCGGATCGGCGACCAAGCGGCTGAAGAACGGGCTCGGCTTCGATAACTGGGACGACGCCGACGACCTGCCCGAACCTGATCGGGTCGGCGATCCGCGTCCGGGGGTCACCGCGTACGAGGCCAAGCACGGGCTCGGCCGGCCGATCAACTGCTATCCGCTGTTCGAGAACGCCCTGCGCGCGCGGGACGGCCGGTCCATCGCCGATCACCAGAAGCGCCTTGGCGAGCTGTTTGCGCCGTTCACCAAGGTCGCGGCCCAGAACCCCTACGCCTGGTTCCCGATCGAGCGGTCGGCCGAGGAACTGGTCACCGTCGATGATCGCAACCGGATGATCGGCTTTCCCTATCCGAAGTACCTGAACGCCATCATGGACGTGGACCAATCGGCCGGCGTCCTGATGACCAGCCTGAAGAAGGCTCGGGAACTGGGGATCGCCGAGGACAAGCTGGTCTACCTGCACGGCTGCGCCGATGCGTCCGACCTCTGGTATCCCCTCGATCGCCAGGACTTCCACTCGAGCCCCGCGATGCGGCTGACCGGCGAGCGAGCGCTGGCCATGGCGGGGGTCGGCCTGGGCGACATCGGGCACATCGACCTCTATTCCTGCTTCCCGGTGGCTGTGGAGATCGGCGCCGAGGAACTGGGTCTGCCGCTGAATGACCGGCGCGGGCTGACCGTCACTGGGGGGCTGCCTTACATGGGCGGGCCGGGGAACAACTACGCCATGCACTCCATCGCGGTGATGATGCAGCGGCTGCGGGAAGACCCGGGTTCATACGGCCTAGTGACGGCCAACGGCTGGTTCCTCACCAAGCAGTCGACCGGCGTCTATTCGACCAAGCCGCCGCCGAGGGCCTTCGAACGCGAGGACCCCAAGGTCCTGCAGGCGAAGATCGACGCCTTGCCGCACCCGCCTGTCATCGAAGAGCCAAACGGATCGGCCACAATCGAAACCTATACGGTGGTGCACGGCCGCGAAGGGTACATGATGGGCATCGTGGTCGGACGTGATTCCGAGGGCCGGCGTTTCGTCGCCAATACGCCCACGGACGAGGCGACCCTGGCCGATCTGGAGGCCCGGGAAGCGATCGGACGCACGGGGACCGTGAGCCGTTCAGAGGACGGCGCCCGCAACATATTCATACCGGATTGATCTGATGTCGCGACTTTACCTCATCCGCCATGGCAAGCCCGCAGCCGTCTGGGGGGAGGCCGATGAGGATCCGGGGTTGGACGACGCCGGTAAGGCGCAGGCGAACGCCGCGCGCGACTACCTGATGTCGCTTCCTGAAGCTGACCGCCCGAAGCGGGTGGTCAGCTCGCCCCTGCGCCGGTGCCGCGAAACCGCGGCCCCCACGGCGGAAGCCCTGGGCGTCGAGGTGGAGATCGACCCGTTCGTCGGCGAAATCCCGACCCCGAAGGCTCTGAGCGCCGAGCAGAGGCCGGCTTGGCTGAAGGCTGTCTTCCAGGGCCTCTGGAAGGACGTTGAGGGTGACCTCGACTACGACGCCTGGCGCGGTGACGTCGTGAAATCCCTGCATGCCCGCGGCGATACGGCCGTGTTCTCGCACTATGTAGCGATCAATGCGGTGATGTCGCATCTGGCCGGGGACGAGCGGGTGCTGGTGTTCCGGCCCGATCACGCGTCGATCACGACGCTCGAGACCGACGGAGAGCGCTTGACCTTGGTGGAGCAAGGGCGCGAAGCCTCCACTCAGGTTCTTTAGCTTTCCCCAGGAGCTGCGCGTGGTTGGGCGCAAGGTGCTGACTGTCGCCGAAATCGGCGCGGCCGATCGCGAGGCGATCGCCGCCGGGACGCCCGGGACGGTGCTGATGGAACGGGCCGGGACGGCGGTGGCTGACACGATCGCCGAGCGGTTTTCTCCGCGGCCGGTCTGCGTGTTGTGCGGCCCCGGCAACAATGGCGGTGACGGCTATGTGGTGGCGCGCCTGCTGGCCGAGCGCGGCTGGCCGGTGGAGGTCCGGGCGCTGGCGGCGCCGGCGACCGCCGACGCCCAAGCCGCGGCGGCGACCTGGGACGGCCCGATCACGCCTTTCGACGCGCCGCTGGAAGCCAGGCTCTATGTGGACGCGATGTTTGGCGCCGGCCTGGCCCGCCCGCTGACTGGCGAGGCGGCCGTGCTGGCCAACCTTCTGGCCGCGCAGCCGGACGCGGTGGTGGCGATCGACGTCCCTTCGGGCCTCCCCGGGGACACCGGTGCGCCGGAGGGACCGGTCGTGGTCGCGGGCCTGACGGTGACCTTTCACGCCAAGAAGCCAGCCCACGTTCTGCAGCCCGGCCACGAGCTCTGTGGCGAGGTCGTTGTCGCCGACATAGGGTTGGCCGATACGCCTAGCCTGCTGATCGAGAACGGGCCCGACGCCTGGCTCGCACACTTTCCCTGGCCTGCGGTCAACACCCACAAGCATGCGAGAGGCCGCCTGGTGGTGATTTCGGGCGAGGCCTGGAACACCGGAGCGGCGCGGCTGTCGGCCAGGGCGGGATTGAGACTGGGCGCCGGCGTGGTGACCGTCCTCTCGCCGACCGAGGCCTTGTCGGTGAATGCCGCCCATCTCGAGGCCGTGATGCTTCGCGGCTTCGACACCGAGGCCGAGCTGGAGCAGGCGGCCGCCGACGTGGACGCGGCGATCATCGGCCCGGCGGCGGGCGTGACCGAAAACACCCTGGTCAACGTGCTCGCCTTGGCGCGCACCGGCGCCGCCCTGGTGATCGACGCAGACGCCATCACCGTGTTCCGGGACGACCCAGAGGAGCTGTTCTCGGTGCTGGATGTGGATGACGTGCTCACGCCGCATCCAGGGGAGTTCGAGCGCCTGTTCCCCGGGGTGCTACGCGATGCGCCGGAGCGAATCACCGCAGCCCGGCGGGCTGCGCAGCGCGCCGACGCCATCGTCCTGCTGAAGGGCGCGGACACGGTGATCGCCGCGCCGGACGGCCGCGCCTGCGTGAACACCAACGGGTCGCCCTGGTTGGCTACGGCCGGCTCCGGCGACGTGCTGGCGGGGTTCATCGGGTCGCTGATCGCGCAGGGCATGGAAAGCTTCGAAGCGGCCTGCGCGGCGGCCTGGATCCACGCCGAGGCAGCCGAGCTGCATGGGCCGGGGCTGACCGCCGAGGATCTGCCCGGTCTGGCGCCCGCCGTCTTGAGGCGGCTCTACGACGGACGGCTTGGCTGACAGCCTGCGGGAAGCGTGATACTCGCCAGTCGATGACCACGATCCTTCAACGCGCAGCAGTAATTGCAGCCTCGGCCGTAATCGCCGGCGCCGCTGCTATTGGCGCGCGGGAGGGGAGAGGCGTCTAGGCCCGAGCGACGGGCCTGACTAGCAGCCAACAACCCCTCCCGGCGACGGGAGGGGTTTTGCTTTTCCGGCAAGCCCCAGCGTCGCGGGACCAGATGGAGCCTTCCATGTTCTCGTTCACGCCCGAATTGCTGGCGGCGCTGACGCTGTTCGCTTTCGTGTCCTCGATCACCCCGGGTCCGAACAACACGATGCTAATGGCCTCAGGGGCCAACTTCGGGTTCCGCGCCACGATTCCACATCTGCTGGGCGTGTCCGGCGGATTCTTCCTGCTGGTAATGGCCACCGGTCTTGGCCTCGGCGGGCTGTTCGCGGCCTATCCGCCGCTGCACGACATCCTGGCGGTGGTGGGCGGCGGCTATCTGCTCTGGCTGGCTTGGAAAATCGCCACCTCCGACAGCCTGGGCCTGGGAGAGGCCGGCTCGCGGCCGCAGACCTTCCTGCAGGCGGCGGCCTTCCAGTGGGTGAACCCGAAGGCCTGGGCGATGGCGCTTGGCGGCGTGACGGCCTATGCGCCTCGCGAGAACTACGCGCTGAGCATCTTCCTGGTCGCAGCTGTTTTCACAGCGGTGAACCTGCCTTGCCTGGCGAGCTGGACCGGCTTTGGCGTCGGCCTGCGCCGGTTTCTCGACCGCCCGGCCGTGCTGCGCGCCTTCAACCTGGTCATGGCGGGGCTGCTGGTGTTGTCGCTTGTCCCCGTGGCGATCGAACTGATCGGGGCGCACGCCTAACCTGGCTCGAAAGCCGTCCTGCAACGCGCCGCGGCGCGAAGCAGGATGGTGCGGGCGAGAGGACTCGAACCTCCACGCCTTGCGGCGCTGGAACCTAAATCCAGTGCGTCTACCAGTTCCGCCACACCCGCATCGGGGCTCACATACGTGAAGACCGCCTTGAATCGCAAGCAGATCAGGCGCCTCGCCGCTCGGCGGTGAGACGGCCGTGGGTGAGGCGAGTCCGCACCTCGAAGGTCAGCCAGCCGCCCTGGGCGTGCGGCGCCAGGAGTTCGGCCAATTCGGCGTCGAAGGCTGCGGCGCGCTCGGAGCCCATCTTTCGACGCGTCCAGGTTCCGCGCGAATGCTCGCCCTCGATGAAATCAGCAACGGACTGCCGTACGGTCGAAGTGATGAACTCGTCGCCTCCGATGTCGAGCCAGCTCCGATAGGCATTGCCCTCGGCCGCGAATGCGGGCCGGTCGTAGACGCCACCCATCCGTTCGACCCAGCGGCGGACGAATCCCGGCCATTGCGCGGCCCAGGGCGGGTCATGGGG
>JAEXKM010000293.1 GCA_023445705.1 Pseudomonadota bacterium | reverse complement strand
GTCATTCGCTAGACGGGTCTGCAAACCCGCCCGAGCTCTAAAGTCCTGCTCCTTCTAGCCGAATCGCCCACATCGCTGCAATCCAAAAACGCGCGTTCGCGCGACGGGTCTTTGTGCGCCCGCGGCCTCCTGCTGGAGGAGCGGAGACATGCAGACCGTCCAGGACGGGACAGGAGACGTGCGCCGTCTCGCAGAGGCCCAACGCGCCGCTGCAAGGCTGGCGCAGGCCTATGAGGGGCTGCCGATCGGCGTCTCGAAAGCCATGCTGCTCGATCGTTTCGAGCGCGCTGCGCCCCGGCTGGGGATCGGCGACGGGGTCGTACGCCTGATCCGCGCCCTGGTGCGGGTCACCCATGAGCAGGACTGGACCGGCGCCTACCGGCCGCTGGCCTGGCCATCCAATGACATGCTCGGCGAGGAGCTGCAGCGCTCGCGCACGGTCGTGCAAGGCCTCATCCGCGCGGCGGTGAAGGCTGGCCTCGTGCACATGCGCGACAGCGGCAATGGCAAGCGCTACGGCTACCGCGGCGATGGCGGAGAGATCATCGAGGCCTTCGGCTTCGATCTTTCGCCCCTGGCTGTGCGGTGGGAGGAGTTCGCCGATTTGGCGGCCGCCCGCGGCCTGGAGCAGGCGCAACGGCGTCACCTGCGCCGCAAGGTTGGGGAAATCCGGCGGGAGATCCGCACCGTTTGCGCCGACGCCATAGAACGCGGCCTTGGCGGCTATGACTGGCAAGGCGCGATCGAGCGGGCCATCGGCCGGCTGCCCAGGACCCCCACCCTCGCCGAGCTAATGGCGCTGGAAGAGGAGTTCGGAGCGCTGCTGGCGGCCGTAGACCGCGCCTGGATGGAAGCTCGGAAATCAGATGAATCTGAGCCCACGGGCTCTGAAAGCCGAGCCCACAAAGAACCTACAACCGACCCAAAAGCTTACAAAGCAACGTATCCTGCTTGGCGTGGGGCAGTAGTCGCCGATGGGGCCGGGCCACCCCTCGATGCCGAGGCGGCTGAACCTGCCGCGCCGATAAACGAGGAGGTCATCCCGCTCTCCCTGGTTCTGGAGGCGGTCCCAGAAATCCATCCTCACCTGGAAGATCCCGGCGCGGCCGAATGGGAGGAATTCGTCGAGGCCGCCTACAAGGCCGCCCTGCTGCTCGGGATAAATCTCTCGGCCTGGCGCGAGGCTCGCGAGCGCCTGGGCCGCAATCGCGCCGCCATCGCCGTGGCCACCATCCTGGCCCGCTGGCGTAGCGGTGAGATCAAGAGTTCGGCGGGGGGCTATCTGCGCGCCATGTGCGAACGCGAGCGAACCGGCGATCTCCATCTGCTCCCCAGCCTCTATGGGCTGAAGGAGCGTCACCATCCGCGGCGGCGAGCAAAGGCCCCCGACCGATGAGTTGGTCGGCCCGCCGAAGCCTGGTCGCAGACAAGGCAGAGCGCAGGCGCCCGGCCGAAGCTTGATCGAAGTCCGGCCAAAGGCTCGGTGAGCCGACTTGCCTGAACGCGCCTTGGGCGAGTTCAAGCTCCGTCTTGGGATCTGAGGACTTGGCCAAGCTGGCTGGCCGGTCCGTCTGGTCAACCGGCAGCCCGCACCGGTCGCGTGCGCTCCCCCCGTGTCGTCGGCCCGCCCTTCGGGCTGACCAGTCGTCCGATCGACCAGCCCTGGCCTTGGCGTCCTCAAACGCAAAGCCAGGAGCCCACACATGTCCGCCAAATCAACGCGCCGGCGTCTCGATGTTCATCAAGCCGTGACCGCCAAGATCATCGACGCAATCGAGGCCGGGGCTGGGCCATTCCAGCTCCCCTGGATTCAGCCGACGGGCGCCGCGCTTGAACGGCCGACCAATATCGAGACCGGTGCGGCCTATAACGGGATCAATGTGCTGGTCCTCTGGATCGAGGCTTTGGCGCGAGGCTATACCTCCAGCCAGTGGGGCACCTTCCGCCAATGGCGTTACCGCGGCGCGCAGGTCCGCAAAGGCGAGACCGCCTCGCTGATCGTCTTCTACAGGCCGCTGGCCCGAGATCCGCACCCGGCGACCGACGAGGACGAAGGCGGGCAGCCTCGCCTGGTTATCCGGGCCAGCCATGTTTTCAACGCCTGCCAGGTGGACGGCTTCGAGGCGACAGAGGCGCCGGAGCCCTGCGCTGGAGCTGCGCGGCTTGCCGCTCTCGAAGGCTTCGTCAAAGCCACGGGCGCGCAGGTTCTCGAAGGCGGCTCGATGGCCGCCTATGATCCCAAGGCCGATCAGATCTGCATTCCGCCAGCGAGCGCCTTTGTCGGGACCCCCACGAGTTCGCCGACTGAGAGCTACTACGCCACCCTCTGCCACGAACTCGTCCATTGGAGCGGCGCAAAGCATCGGCTCGCCCGAGACCTCACCGGGCGTTTCGGGTCTCAGGCCTACGCCATGGAGGAACTTATCGCAGAACTCGGAGCGGCGTTCCTTTGCGCAGACCTTGGTGTCACCCCGCAGCCGCGAGCTGATCACGCGGCCTACATCCAATCGTGGCTGGAAGTGCTCAAGGCCGACAAGCGAGCGATCTTCACCGCCGCCAGCAAGGCTTCCCAGGCGGCGGGATGGCTGGAAAATCTTGGCGCGCCTTGAGGCGCGCCAAGCCCACCGCTCAGCCGTCGATTACGTGCTGGGGTCCATAGCCTGCAACGAGATCGGCGTGTTCCTGTTCGCGTGTCGCGCGGGCGACGTTGAGGCGCAGAAACAGCGCCTCTTCGCGCAATCCCACGGCGCGCGCATGGCTGCTGGCCAACGAAAGATCGTTGCTCATGCCCACGAGCCGGACCTTCGGGCCAGCCGGGTCCTGTTCGACAACGACGAAGTTTCCGGCGCTGGCCGAAGGGCCCAGCTCGGCCCAGGGCCGGAAGCGATAGCGGGCGCCAGACGCGCCGATCAGATCTACGAAGATAGGGGCCCCCTCCTTCGGGCAGGTCATATATGCGCCGTTTGACCCTGCGCCCGGCGCGCCGTCAAGGCGCGCCAAGTGGGTGATTTCCCAGAGCCACGACTAGGCTGATGCGGCGCCGCCGCCGCGTAGCTGCGTCTGTGCCGGAACTCTCTTCGAGGCCGGCCGCTGATGATCAATGACGTTTCGCCAAACGACGCTCGAACGCGCCTTCGAACTGGCCCGATCTGGTGACTATCTGCACCTGGCCGACATCACCAAGCAGCTCAGGGCCGAAGGCTATGCCGTAAACCAGCTGGAGGGCGTCAGTCTGCGCAAGCAGCTTCGGCTGATCTGCACCGAGGCGCAGGCGCGCCCTTGAGGTGGTTTCGAGCATCCTAGCCCAGACCCTCCGGAGGAGGACGTGCGGAACGGTTCAACAGGCTTGCTGTTGAAAGGTCCTGCGCCCTGGAGGAGCCTTTTGCGGTGAGCGAGAGAGACCTAAAGCCGGGTCTCGTGCCCGGCTTCGTCTGGCGGAAACACGGTGTGATCTATCAGGTCTATCCGCGCTCGTTCCAGGACTCCAATGACGATGGGATCGGCGACCTTGATGGGCTGATCTCGCGCCTGGACTATTTGGCCGAGCTCGGGGTCGACGCGATTTGGCTTTCCCCCGTCTTCGTCTCGCCGATGATCGACTTCGGCTACGACGTCTCCGACCACACGGCTATCGATCCGATCTTCGGAAGCCTGGCGGATTTTGGCCGTCTGGTCACCGAGCTGCACGCCCGTGGGCTAAAGCTGATCCTCGACTACATTCCCAACCACACGTCTGACGAACACCCATGGTTCGCCGAGAGCCGGGCCTCACGGCGTTCGCCGAGGCGGGACTGGTATGTCTGGCGAGACCCTGCGCCAGGCGGCGGGCCGCCGAACAACTGGCTGGGAGAATTCGGGGGGGCGGCGTGGACGTGGGACCAAGCGAGCGAACAATATTACTATCACGCCTTCCTGCCCTGTCAGCCTGACCTGAACTGGCGCCATCCGCCGGTGGCCAGCGCCATGCTGCGGGTCCTCGACTTTTGGCTCGACCAGGGCGTCGATGGTTTTCGCGTCGACGCGATCCACCACCTGTTCGAAGACGAGGGGCTGCGCGACAATCCGCGCAACCCCGATTGGACCCGTGATCGACCGCCGGCCGAGGCTTTGCTGCGCGTGCGCACCATCGATCAACCGGAGGTCCATGGCGCCATCTCGGCGATGCGGCGCCGGCTGGACGACCGCGGAGGCGACCACGTGCTGATCGGCGAAGCGTATCTGCCGCTGGATCGCTTGATGGCGTACTACGGAAGCGCCCAGGACGGCTTCCACCTGCCATTCAACTTCCATTTGATGAGCACGCCGTGGTCCCCGACATCGATCAACGACCTCATCTGCGCCTACGAAACCCTGCTGCCGGAGGGCGGGTGGCCAAATTGGGTCCTTTCCAACCATGACCGCTCGCGCCTGGCCTCGCGCCTCGGGCAAGATCAGGCCCGGGTGGCCGCCATGCTTCTATTGACGCTGCGCGGAACCCCGACGCTCTACCAAGGCGATGAGCTTGGCATGGTCGACACGCCGATCCCGGCTGAGCAGGTCCGCGATCCCTGGGAGCGTCGCGCCCCGGGGCTAGGCCTTGGCCGCGACCCGGCGCGCACGCCGATGCTGTGGTCGGAACGCCCAAATGCAGGCTTTAGCGGCGCCATCCCCTGGTTACCGCTGAGCGATGACTGGAGGGGGATCAACGTCGCACGACAGCTGGAGGATCGAACTTCGATCCTGCGGCTCTATCAGGATCTTCTCCACCTGCGGCGGCGGGAGGCGGCGCTTTGGGCAGGCGATTATTCGCCGTTCCTGGCGGGCCGGAGCCTTCTTGCCTTCACTCGCCAGTCTGGCGGGAGACGGCTGCTTGTCGCGCTGGATCTGGCCGGCGAAGGGGGCGAGGTGAGAACCGGCTCGGGGCGGGTGCTGCTGTCTTCCTCGAGGACTGGCGAGGGCGATCGCGTTGAGGGCGCGCTTGCTGTCGCTCCAAACAACGGCGTCATCCTGGCGCTGGATTAGACTGGTCAACCACCTCGAGCCCGATCACTACCGCCTGCGCATGGGCGCGGTCACGCTGTCAGCGGGGCTCTTGAAGCTCGGCAGATCGGCGCTTGCGGTCACAGCCTCAATCTGACCTTTGGGCGTGCGCCTTGGAGCGCCCTATGCTCTTCCGCCGAGCCGCCGCCCTTACGGTCGGCCTCCTCGCCCTCCTCCTTTGCGCGCCCGCCAACGCTGCCGAGTTTGGTTTCAGGGACTTGCTACGCAATCCTGGGACGCCGCGGGCCTATGACACCGAGGGCGTGCAGTGAGAAGCCGCTCGCGCTAAGCTCCTTCCATGAGCAGAACCGAACTTGCCGCTTTGAACGACGGCGGAGCCGCCGTCATCACTGGTGGCGCAAGCGGCATCGGGCTGGCTGCAGCAAAGCGTTTCGCTGAGCTTGGCATGCCGGTTGTGCTTGCCGACTTGCCAGGCGAGCGGCTCGCCGCGGCGGAAACGGCGATCGGCCAGGCTGGCGGCCGGGTGGCCGCGGTTCCCACGGACGTTTCTAAGGCGGCCGACTTCGAGAAGCTGCGGGCGGCGGCAGAGAGCCAGTTTGGGCATGTGAACGTCCTCATGCTGAACGCCGGGACCAGCGGCGACGCGCGCCACACCTGGCAGAACCCGCAGGCGTGGCGGGAGCTGATGGACGTCAATTTCTGGGGCGTCCTGAATGGAGCCCAGACGTTCCTGCCCGGGATGATCGCCTCCGGCCGACCCGGGTATGTGATCGCAACCGGCTCCAAACAAGGCATCACCACGCCGCCTGGAAACGCCGCCTACAATGTCTCAAAGGCCGCCCTTAAGGCGTACATGGAGGCCATGCAGCATGAGCTGCGAAACACCGCCGGCAATAAGGTCAGCGCTCACCTGCTTATTCCGGGCTTCACGTTCACCGGACTGACTGGCGGCGGCGCGATCAAGGAAAAGCCCCCGGCCGCGTGGACTGGCGAGCAGGTCGTCGAGTTCATGCTGGAGAGTCTGGGCCGCGGCGACTTCTACATTCTTTGCCCCGACAACGATGTGTCACGCGCGACCGACGAAAAGCGCATGGCGTGGGCGATGGGTGACGTCATCCAGAACCGACCCGCGCTGTCGCGGTGGCATCCCGACTGGCAGGCGCGTTTCGACCAGTTTATGGCCGACCAAAGCAACTGAAAGCACGGCGGCGTTCGCTAAGTCGGCTTTCGGTGAAGCTGGTCGGCGTAGGCGAGCTGTGTGTGCCAATCCCGGCCGCCGCAGTCTGGGCAGTCGACTTTGAAAGATCGGGCGACATCGGCGACCGGCGTCATGAAGCCTCCGTCACCGCGGTCGAACAGCCGCCTGGTGATCTTCCAGACGTCATATCCTTTCCGGTAGCCGCAAATCTCACAGCCGAGCATGAGGACGCAGCCGGGGAACTTCCTGGCGTCCTCCAAGCGATGATCCGCAACCGCCGGCAGCTCCGGCGCCGCGGCTACCGCTTTGGCTCTTCCACCTGCCTGATCACCTTCCATGTCGTCCAGACCTTGCCGCGTACGCGCTCAAGCTCGAACCAGCCCACGTCGCCTTCGAACTCTGGGACCTCCTCAGTGTCGAGAAACTCCGGCCGGCCCGCGCCGTGGATCAAGAAGTAGAGGGTCCTTCCGCCTTCAACGTTCGGGGGGAGCGCACGGCGCTCGAGCTTCGCAATTTTTCGTCGTCCCAACATCACTCCAAGAGAACAAAACAAGAACCTTTCCGCAAGCAATCGCGGATGGCTCCTATCGCGGTCTTGCCCGTAGTGGTTGCTCTGCTGAGCTCCGCGGCGCTATGCGCCTAAGCGGGCCTTCGATCGGCAAAAGCTGGACGAGGCGGCCTCACGTCTGCGAGGTTCATGAGCATGAGCGACGCCGCTAACGATGATCGGGAGCCCGACTTCGCCGCTGTAGCGACGGTCCACGATATCGCTTACTGGCTTGATCACCCGGACGTCGCCAGCGTGGAGTTTGTCGATCTGGAGGACGACGATCCCGAGGACACAAGCATCGGGATCGCCTTTTGGCTCAAGGATTCGCATGCGGAGGCCGTCGAGACGGAGATCGCCGACGTCACCGGCGAGAAGCCCGCTCGGCCGCCGGACCTCGAATTGAGCGGTGAGGGGCTGATGGACGACAATTTCTGGCTGCGCGCACCGAGCCTGGAGTTTGTCCAAATGCTCCAGGAGCTGCCGGACGAGCCCGCCCCAGATGGGTGGTGGATAGTCAGGATCTGGCTGAAGACGACGGTCAATTGAACACGGTGACCCCGCCGTTCATCAGTCCAGCTTCCCCCCAGCCGGGAGAGGCGAGCCGCGCACGGCGGTGACCACAGAGGCCTCGATCTCTTTTTCATCGGCTGGCCCTTGTGCGCCAGTTGGAGACTAGGCTTCCAGCGCGGAAAGCAGACCGAGCCATCGGTCCGCTTGCGGGAACATCACCGCCGGCCCGGATCCGACCCGTTGCCGACGTCTAGCGCCGCCGCTATTCTCACTCCGTCGGAAAAGGCAGATCGGTGTGGTTAGCCCGGTCCTCGCTAGGCGAGTCTGTCCACCGCTTGAGCGGTGAGTCCCACGGCCTTCAACGGCTTCGCACAGGGCGAAGCTGAACAAAGGACGTTGGATATGCAGCAGCAGATTTCAGTGATCACTCTCAGCGTCGGCGATCTCGCACGCTCGAAGCGCTTCTATGTGGAAGGCTTTGGGTGGCGACCCGTGTTCGAGAACGATGAAATCGTCTTCTACCAGATGAACGGGTTGATGCTGGGGACTTGGTTGGATGGAGGTCTAGAAAGCGACATGCAGCGGGACGGCCTTGCGCGCCCTGGAGCCTTCAGCTTGGCGCACAATGTGAGAGCCAAGGGAGAGGTTCAGCCTCTTCTAGATCGCCTTGGGCAGTTCGGCGGTCGTGTTCTGCGCCGAGCCGACGCACCTCCTCAAGGCGGCTTTCGGGGCTACGTTGCAGACCCCGATGACCACGCATGGGAGATCGCTTGGAACCCAGCCTGGCCAATCGACGCGCGCGGGTTGGTTAGCTTCGGGCTCTAACTGATCCAGGAAGCGGACCTTCGAAGAAGGCCCGCTCCCCACCCCTCGCAGACGATCGGGCGACGGGTGCGGCGCGGGGATCGCCGAATGGACCGCCAGCAGTAAGCTTCGGCAGGCGAGCAAGGCGCTACCCGACGACAAGGGGATCGATGACGTATTCAGGGAACGCCCTAGCTAGACCACGCGAGGCCGAGGGCTGAATATGCCTGGCGTTACGTCCACTCCCCTGGAGGGCAGGGACCATGATCCTCGCGGCCGCGAACATTGATGACCCGCCTCTTGCAGTACAGATGGACCTGCTGGCGGGGCGCCATCGTGCAGTCCACGTTCTATCGGTCCGCACCGTTGGTCTCGATGAGATCAGGGACGGATTCACGCTGAGCGCGCTTCGGAAGCGTATCGCGGGCTTCAATGCTGAGCATGACGTAGAAGCCCGAGAGGACGTCCTGTTCGTGTCGGAGACCCGCGGTCCGTACCGTTGCGCCTGGAACTCTTTTGACAAGGATCTGATTGCCCTTGCGGTTTTCTCCTTAAGTGACCTTCGGGGCGTGGAGATCGACCAACGCATTCTTCCCGCAAATGCCTGAGTGGGCCTGGGGCGCCATGCCGTTTGGGAACGAGCAGGCCTCGTCCTCGTTAGCGTCTGGCTGGTCCAATCGACACGCCCAGCGGGCCAGCTCCCGTAAGCCCTGCTCCCGCAAATCGCCCCCGCTTGGGAGCAGGGCCCCTCGGAACTCCTCAGCCTGCGGACATTTCCGCTCAGAGGAGGAGCCATCATGTCCGACGACAAGGCCAATCGCGGAGAGCCCGACCGTTTCCGGCAGCGAGGAGTACGAGGTCGACTACTTCGCTCGCAAGCACGACGTCACTGCTGAGGAGGCCCGCGAGTTGATCCGAAAGCATAGAGGCGATCGGGAACGATTGGACATCGAAGCGGCCAGGCTTCGACGTTCCCGCGACTGAACATGGCGGCCGCGTCGATCACCCCAGCTCCCGACCGCAACCTCAGGCGAGGCTTGAGCGGCGAGCTACGCGATAACGCTGCCATATCCGCTTACCGGCGCGGAATACATCGTCGTTCGCGCCACTCGCTTTCAGTCGATCCTCAAGCTCAAGCCAAGTGCGGGCGTCGGCAGTGTCGGCATCCAGACGAAGTGCGGTCGGCAATTCGCCAGTGACACAGTCTTGCTGGGCGTACGTCTCAAGAAAGTCCCTGAAGCTGAGCTCCGGCATCACTCTACCCTCCAGACTGAGGGGTTCCCTTCCCCTCAATGCGGACAGGAGTGTTTCGGCGCCCCGCTCACGAGATTTTTGAAGGCCCAGCGTCAATAGGCGGCGTGCGCCGCGGTCCCATTGAACTTTGCCGCTGCTCGTCGCCCATCGTCCCGCGTAGAAGGGGCGCTGCTCACCAACGCCGCTAATTCGGCGCGCGTCGCGCATCTCATCCAGTACATATAC
>JAEXKM010000245.1 GCA_023445705.1 Pseudomonadota bacterium | reverse complement strand
GGTCGGTGTCGCCGCGGACATAGTCGGCGGCGCCTTCCAGCGAGAAGCTGCGGTCGCCCTCTTCCCACAGGCGATAGGAGACCTCTGCCTCGGCGCCGTAGAAGGTCGCGTCGGTCTGCAGGTAGTCGAAGATCGCAAAGCCGGTCGCCTCGTCGATCTCGCCGGTCGGCCGCAGATCGATGAAGCCGTCGTACTTCACGACGAAGGCGTGCAGGTCGCTATTCCAGCGACCCGAGCCGTAGTGGACCGTCGCATCCAGGGAGTACGAGATTTCGGAATCGAGGTTGGGGTCGCCGACCTCATAGCCGCGGGTGGCCGCGTGCGCGCCGTCAGCGAAGAGCTCGGCCTCGGTCGGCGCGCGGGCCGCTCGCGAACCGCTCAGGCCGAGGAACCAGCCCTCCGCGGGACGCAGGAAGGCGCCAATGCTGGCCGAGACGTTGGTGAAGTCCCGAGACATGGTGTCGGTCTCGATCTCACGCCGGTCGAGGCGCAGGCCGCCCTCCACGCCCCAGGTGTCGCGATCCAGCCGCTGCAGGGTGAAGACCCCGAACTCGTGGGTGTCGGTCGAGGGCACATAGGCCTCGTCGCCCTGGGCATCGAGGCTTCGGGACAGCGCTTGCAGGCCGAACGCGCCCTGCCAGCCGTTACGCTCCTTCTGAACGAGCTCGGCCCGGCCTTCCCAGCCTTCGGAAAGGAAGCGGGTGCCCACCTCGCCGTTCTCGATCTCGGCGTGCTCATAGTCGGCATAGCCGGCGGAAACCTTGAGCTGGTTGAAGATGCCCAGATCGAAGTTGATCCCGCCGCGCAGGTCATAACGGGTCTGCTTCAGGTCGATCTGGACGCCGCCGTCCTCGTCCTCGGCGTGATCATGATCGTGGTCGTGGTCATGATCATGATCGTCTTCCTCCACGCCATGGGAGTGACCTGGCACGCCGTACTGCGACTCCGTGCGCTTGACGGCCATGCCGAGGAAGCCGTTGTCGCCGACATAAGAAACCCCGCCGCCATAAGCCTTCAGGTCAACGGCGGTGTTCGGAACGGTCGACTCCTTGGGACCGAGATATTCCTCGCCATTGGCTTCCATCTCACGGCGCGATTCCGGCGGGACCGGCACGTCGTAGTCCTGGCTCTCGCGGCGGACCCCATCGAGGCTGAAAACCCAGTTCCCGACACCTGCCTTCAGCGCGCCGGAGATCGAGGTGCCGTCATCGACGGTCGTGCCCGAAACCATCGCCCGACCGTGCACGCCTTCAACTCGCGTGTTGGAGATCCGGTCGTCGATGATGTTGACGATGCCGCCGATCGCAGAGCCGCCATAGGCCAGGGCAGAGGGGCCGCGCAGGACCTCGATCCGCTCTGCCTCCTGCGGGTCGGTGGCGACCTGGTGGTCCGGCGACAGGGCAGAGGCGTCGATCATGCCGACCCCATTGCTCAGCACCAGCACGCGGGGACCGGCCAGGCCGCGGATCACCGGGCGGCTCGCCCCCGGGCCAAAAAACGTGGAACGCACGCCGGGCAGGCCCGAGAGCATGTCGCCCAGACCCGCAGGCGGCGCGGCCTCCAGGTCCTCCCGCTTCATCACCTCGACGCTGGTTGTCACCGAATCCATGGAGACGACGTACGGCGCGGCCGTCACCACCACCTCCGAGACCTCCTTGGGCGCATCCGCGGCCCATGCGGGCGTGGCCATCAGAACTGCGAGGCCGCTCGCCGCGAAAAGGTAGGTCTTGGTCATGTACGCCTTCGGGACCTTGAAAACGTCCCGCCCCGTTACGAAATAACGCTAGCCGTTATGAGATAACATAACCGGCCGTCAAGCACCTTTACTTGCGAACCTCCCTCAAGAACGTTAGCCAGAAGCTATGGGAACCGAGTGTCATCACGCCGATGGCGCACATCCGGGTCTGAAGGGCCTCGCGCTCACTCAAGCCTTGGCCGTGGCCGAAAACCGTTGCGCCACAACGCAAGAGCGCCTCACCGCGCCGCGTCGGCGCGTGCTTGAGCTGCTGCTCGAAGCGGACGGTCCGCAGAAGGCCTATGACCTGATCGCGGCCTTCGGGGAGCATGGCGAGCCCGCCAAGCCACCGACTGTTTATCGGGCGCTGGAATTCCTCGAGCGCCTGGGTTTTGCGCACCGGATCGAGAGCCTGAACGCCTATGTCCCCTGCCGCATCGACGGAAAGGGTCACCGCGCAGCCTTCCTGATCTGTGACTGCTGCGGCGCCGCCGAAGAGTTCGAGCCCGACTTTTCCAGCCAACTCGAAGCCGCCCAGGCCGCCGGCTATCAGGTCTCGACCATCACCTTGGAAGCGCGCGGCCGCTGCGCCGCCTGCCGGGCCGACTGATCACCAGTTGAATCTGACGCCGACCTTCAGCGTCCAGGCGTCGCTATCCTTGTCCAGGTTCCACTGATAGCCGCCGTTCGCCAGCAGGGCGGCGCGTTTCGACATTTGCTTGGTCAGGCCGGCGTTGATCTCCAGCCAGTCGTCGCCGAGGTCGGATACGAACCTCACTGGTCCGTCCTCCGATGAGAACGTCGTCGACGGGCTGTCCAGGAACTCGTGCATGTAGTTGAGCCGCAGCCAAGCCGTGCTCTGCAGCGGCTCCTCGGGGTCGTCGTCCTGCCAGGTCCGCGCCACGCGAAGGCCCAGCCGCCCCACCAGCGACTCAGTGCTGTCGAACGTCATCCGCGCAGCGATGTCGTTGGCCTCGCCCCCGTCGAAGGTCTGATAGACGATCTGCGCCTGCGGCTCGACGACCCAATCCGGACGGACGTGGAACGGATAGCCGCCCTCCAACGAAAGCGCCCAGCCCGTCCCGTCGCCCTTCAACTCGGGCAGGCGCGGCGATCGCGCCCGCACGTCGTACCAGGTGTACTGCGCCACCCCGTCCAGATA